>QHXC01000145.1 GCA_003222815.1 Acidobacteriota bacterium
TGTACGAATACAACCACGTCACCCGCGTAATTTACACGGACGGGCGTCCGCATGTGGGTTCGAACATCCAGTTGTATATGGGCGACTCGATAGGCCGGTGGGAAGGGGACACGCTGGTCGTGGACACCACCAATTTCAACGATAAGACGTCGTTTTCCCAGACCATTCCCTTTCACAGCGATGCCCTGCACACCGTGGAACGCTTCACGATGGTTGATCCCTATATCATCGACTACCAGATCACCATCGAAGATCCCAAAATGTTTACTGCTCCGATCCGTATCGCGGGCACCTTTGCGGCCGCGGCCAAGGGAAGCGAGCTGATGGAATTTGCGTGCGCCGAGGGTAGCCAGACACTACCGAACATCTTCGGCTTCGGGTTGTTTCCGGGCCAGTAAGGAGATCATTTCATGCGAACCAAACTTTGGGTAATCACCGCTACCGCGGTTCTACTTGCGCTTGCGGTTCCCGCCGGCGCGCATCATTCTTTCGCGGCGGAATTCGACTCCGACAAGCCGGTGACCGTGAAAGGCACCGTCACCAAGATGGACTGGGTGAATCCGCACTCCTGGATTTACGTGGACGTCAAGGATGAAAAGGGCAGTGTGGTCAACTGGCGCTTCGAAATGGGCCCACCCAACTCGCTGTTGCGGATGGGCTGGCGGAAAGACTCCGTGCCCTTCGGCACGCCCGTCGAGATCCAGGGCTATCGCGCCAAGAGCGGCGGACCCGTCGCCAACGCCAAACAAGTGAAGCTGCCGGACGGCCGCGAGCTGTTTTCGGGCGGCTCCGCCCCCGTGCTCCCGGGAGCCCCAGACGCGAAACCGTAGAGGCCAGAAAAGATTGAAGACAAGTTCTGACCAGTGCTCAATTCTCAATTCTCAATTCTCATCGGATGGGAATTGAGCATTGGGAATTGAGCATTGGTCAGATCGTTTGTTTCCTCATACGTGACCGTATTTGCGAAAAGCTGTACTACGGCTCTGGAACCGGACCAAAGTCCGGCGGTGGTATCCGGTGTTTCGTTGCTGCCTCATATGCCGAAGCAATCCGAAAAAGCGTTGGCTCGGAAAAAGGCCGTCCGAAGAACATGATCCCCACGGGGAGCTTTGCCGGAACAGGCCCTACCAGGCGCGAACCACCAGGAGCCGCGGCATCGCGGGAGCGGTCAAATACCTGCGTTGTGAACCCTGCCGGAACGGAGAGTGTAGGAATGCCCTGCTGCCCCAGCAATCCCCAGACAGATGTAGTCCTGCCGTCTAAGGGTGGCTCGATCGGTGCACCCAAGATATAGGCGGGAATGTTCCCCGCTGGGGAGACTAGAGCATCGAGGTTCTGCTCGGCCATGCATTGCAGGACGACTTGCTGATAAGCAAACCGATCCTGGAAAATGTTCGCCATATCCAGCGTCGCGCTCCTGTTTATGTCCTCGAGCGCCGCCTTTCGATCTGCAAAACCGGCGTCAGGACGAACATCCCGATAGAAATTCGACTTGCTGATCAAATCTCCAATGGTCTTGATATTCGCATCACCACGCTCTTTGAGGTAACGGCTCAACATATATTTGCTTTGTCCGGAATTGGACGCCGGTCCCATGCTCCGGATCGTGGGACCAGCCGGAACGAGGGATGGATCAAAGAACATGTCCACTAGCAGAGAGATGTTGTCCGAGGCCGGCTTCCCGCTGGAATCCACCGGGAAGAGGTTCTGAAACTGTTCAATGAACATCCGGTTTCGATAGAGCGGAGCGTACCTGTCGATGCAACTCTGAAACAGCGCTCCCCCCGGCCCTGGGTCGACAATCGTGGCTCCCAGCCGGCGCAGATCATTAACGGCCCGTTCCGCGAGATCGATGCTTTCAACGTCCGCCTCGTTGAACAGTTTCTTATCCATATGCTCTCGAATGACGCCGATCCGTATTCCATTCAACGTGCGCTCGTTCGCAAAGCTTCGATAGGGCTCGGTGGGCAGGCGGCCAATGCTGAAAGCCGTCAGCTCATCTTTAGGGTCGTAGCCGGCGATGACCTCGAGCACGCGGGCAGCATCCTTCACGGTGCGGCACAACGGCCCCACTCGGGTGTTCAGCGCCGCGCCAATCATTCCATCGCGGCTGACCAGTTCTTGCGTCGCGGCCAGTCCTACAATGCTGTTGTTCTTGGCCGGATGGTGTATGGATCCTCCGGTTTCCTCTCCAATGGAGCACGTCACCAGGTTTGCGGCGACTGAAGATCCTGAGCCTCCACTTGAGGTGCCCGGAGTGCGTGCCGTATCGTAAGGGTTACAGAAGGGCCCACCGAAGGAACTTCGCGAGTTCGGCGTTCCCATTTCTCCCATGTTCGCCTTGGCCAGGATGATCGCGCCGGCTTCCCGCAAGCGCTTGACGAAGGTCGCATCGTCGGGAGGACGATCGTTCGCGTAGGCGGCATCCATCCCCGCAGTGGTGCGCATATCGAACGTGTCATATTGGTCCTTGATGGAGAACACCACGCCGTGAAGAGGGCCGATCAGTTTGCCGGTTGATGCAAAGTAGGCGTCCTGCTGCGCCGCCACTTCCAGCGCATCGGGCATCGCTGGATTGTTGTCCGCGGGATCGGTCATGCTGCGTGCTTTTCGACGATCAAACCCCAACGCTTCTCTTTTGGCTGGTCTCAAATTCAAAGTCATAAGGGCATTGAGTTGACGTGCGTTCTTGATGGCTGTGATCGGTCCCAACCCGAGTATCCCGTCCGGCTGATTGACGCATGTCCCGTTGTACGCCTTGATGCGGTTTAGGTAGAGTTGTACCAGCCGCGCCGATGTCACTTCTCCTCGCAGGATCGCCGCTTGAATATTCTCAATCGTCGCTTCCTCGATCTGGAATTTTGCAGCCTGCCCCGAGGCCGGCCGTGGCATGAGTATGAACAGGATTCCAACCACTGCGACTGACGCGAGGTGTCGTACCATCGAAGTCTCCCCCTTAGTTCAACGATTTTGCGAAATCATACACACATTTCAAATGGCCGTCATACAATCGCGCGCATGCAGGTCCGTGCGATACTCTATTTCCAGGTTACCGAACAAATGTTCAGTTGTTTGGGACCTCTCGTGTCCACCGCTATCAGTTAGGCTCCTGAATATGGAGGGCAGTGTTGGGTGACAAGTCAGCTATTGAGTGGACGGATGCCACCTGGAATCCCGTTACCGGCTGCACCAAGATAAGCCCAGGCTGCAAACACTGTTACGCAGAACGTCTGGCTCTCCGTCTCCGAGCAATGGATAATCCCCGATACCGGAACGGTTTTAGTTTAACGCTTCATCCCGATCAGCTCGAGTTACCTCTCAAATGGCGGCAGCCACGCCGGATCTTTGTGAACAGCATGAGTGATCTTTTTCACGAGGATATCCCGGGCGAATACATTCAAGCTGTCTTCGAAACGATGAATCGCGCCTCTTGGCATAGCTTCCAAATCTTAACCAAACGAGCTGTGCGCCTGAGCGAATTCGCGTCACTTGTCACGTGGGGACCCAATATCTGGCAGGGCGTGTCCGTCGAAAGTCCAGAATACCTGTGGCGGATGGAGTACCTTCAAAAAGTACCCGCGCGTGTGCGATTTTTATCGATAGAACCGCTTCTTGCTTCTATTCCAAAACTCCCATTGGAGAATATTCAGTGGGTAATCGTCGGCGGCGAGAGCGGGCCGCAACACCGGCCGATTGAGGCGCAATGGGTGCGACAAATTCGAGACCAATGTCGCAGCAACAATGTTCCTTTTTTCTTCAAGCAATGGGGTGGTTTCAACTCAAAATCCGGCGGCTGTCTATTGGATGGACGAAAATGGCAGCAATGGCCGGAACCCGCGAACGGAAAGCTTCTCTCGCCTGCGGTATATTAAGTCCACGCTGATCAATGGCTTCTCCGAAGAAAACGTTATGGCCGCTGGAACCACATACGCGCGGCAAACACCTCGTCCTTAAGTTCTACCTGGACGCCTGGCTTCCGATATTAGGTACTCGGAGCGGTCGAATCCTTTTTACTGACGGTTTTGCGGGCCCTGGAGAGTACTCCGGTGACTGCCTTCAAGGATGGACTGTTGTGCCTCCAGTTTCGTTGGATTCATTGGATTTTCGAGTGTATTTATCGAAGGTCACATTTGCTATCATTGAGTCGGTCAGATAATGATTTGAATGGAAAACGCACCCATGAAAGCGATCGAATTGATAGGCGATATCGATGAACAACATCAACTGCGCGCTTCAAGTGCCGGACGAACTGCCGGCCGGGCCTGTGCGGTTGATCGTCTTATTGCCGGACGAGGATGAAGGTGGCATCGCCTGGGCACAAGGGATCGCCAGAGAATGGGCAGACGACTTGCGAGATTCGCGGCAAGATATCTATACGCTCGAAGACGGGCAACCGCTGAATGCGCCCCGGTGAGATTTATTTAGCCCAGTTCCCATTCGGGGACGTTCCCG
>QHXC01000146.1:0-904 GCA_003222815.1 Acidobacteriota bacterium
CGAGCACGTCAATCTAATTGCCTTCAGAATAGATGTCCTCGCGAGAAAAATCCTGAGGTAGCGGAGGGAGGTCTTTCTGCACCGCGGACCGAACCTTCGTCGAGACGGACGCCATTGTCTCCTTCAGCGAAGCATTCATTTCCATCGCGGACACACTCATTCCCGCGAAGGAGAGACGTTTTTCCATGACGGACACGATGATTTCCGCCTCGGACACGAGTCTCGTCGCGTCAACAATATGTTTCCCCGTTGCGGAGAGAACCCTCGGCGCTGTGCCGGCGGGTGTGTTTGTAACACCAATCCATCAATAGAAGGAATTTGATTGGTGACCGGCCAAAAAACGCCGGGCAGCCTCGTAACCTTACAGACTTTCTCATCGTAGAACATTTTAGTAGCTGATGCGTCCAAGGACGTTGGTCATGAGAAAGCTGGCGCTATTTACATTTCTGCTGTTATACGCGGGATCGGTTGTCGGCCTGACTGTGGAGCGCACGGCCACATGGGTGACGGAACATCGGCGGGTGGTCGAGCATCCCGGTTCCGATCGTGGCCCGCATCTGTGCGAATCGCGAAAGCATTCTGCGCATCCGCTCCAAACCAAGTTATTAGAGGATGGGTCCGTCTTTGTTCCTACCTTCGTACGTTCCTCCGATCCGCCTGGCTGTGAAAGGGATCTGCTCGACCTGTTATCTGGCTTTGTCGCGACTCAAAGTGGCAGGATTATTCCTCCTCGAGCCCCTCCGGCGCTTCTCTAGTTCTTTGTAGACATCTGATAAGACACGCATCCGCGACGCTGCGGCGTGGCAGCGAATTCCATTTCAAAACAGGTGTAACGTATGAGCACGAATCGGCCCAAACTTCGATGGATTCTTTTATTAATCGTGATCAGTGCGATGACCTACGG
>QHXC01000146.1:1014-6896 GCA_003222815.1 Acidobacteriota bacterium
GGAGCCGCGTCGATGGCCAGCTCGTCCATGTGGCATTTCGAGAAGGGCAGTTCGTCCATCAGGGCGATCTCCTCGCCGAAATCGACCGCCGGCCTTTTGAAGTACAGCTTGCACAGGCGCAGGGTCAACTTGCCCGAGATCAGGCCCTGCTGAAGGATGCGCAAGTGAAGCTCGAACGATCTCGACTCCTGGATTCGAAGGGGCTGATTCCGAAACAGGACCTGGACACGGCATTCGCCTCCGTCGGCCAGTACGAAGGTGCGATTCTGGCCGACCAGGCGCTCATTGCAAGCGCGAACCTGCAAATCACCTATTCGGCGATCACTGCTCCGATCAGCGGTCAGATCGGACTCCGGCTGGTCGACGAAGGCAACATCGTTCGCGCCGCCGATCCGGGTGGTCTCATTGTGATCACTCAACTTGAACCGATCTCGGTCCTGTTCAGCATTCCTGAAGACAATCTCGGCGACGTGCTCAGAAAATTGCATGCAGGGCGGGAATTGCGTGTGGAGGCGTGGGACCATGATGACACCAAAAAGATTGCTGACGGGGTTCTTCTGACGGCCGACAACCAGATCGATCCGAGTACAGGCACGTCGAAGCTCAAGGCCATTTTCGACAACAAGAACAACGCTCTTTATCCGAATCAGTTTGTGAATGTGCGGCTGCTGACCGATGTGCTGAAAGGCGCAGTGGTTGTGCCCGCCGCAACGATCCAGCGAGGATCCCAAGGCTCATTTGTGTACGTTGTTCGCGACAACCAGACGGCGGAATTCCGTCCGGTCACGCTGAAGAATACGGAGGGCAATGATGTCGCTCTCGCCTCAGGCCTTCAGCCCGGGGAGATAGTCATCCTCGAAGGCATGGACAAGGTCCAAGACGGAGCCCGCGTTGATGTGCAGACGCCGGGACAAACCAATAGCTTCGCTCAAACGAACGGCGGAACAGTCAACGGCCGGCGCGGCGGTGGCCGCGGCCGGAGGAACGGCTTATGAATATCTCGAGGCCGTTCATCCTTCGACCTGTAGCCACATCGCTGCTGATGGCGGGAATCCTGCTCGCCGGAGCGGCAGCGTATCAACAGCTACCGGTTTCGGCGTTGCCTCAGGTGGATTACCCGACGATCCAGGTCGTGACGTTTTATCCCGGCGCAAGCCCGGAAGTGATGTCCTCCTCGGTAACCGCTCCGCTCGAACGCCAGTTCGGACAGGTGCCCGGCTTGAAGCAGATGACCTCGACAAGCTCGTTCGGATGTTCGGTCATCACGCTTCAATTCTCACTCGATCTCAGCATCGACATCGCGGAACAGGAGATACAGGCAGCAATCAATGCCGGCGGCACATTCCTGCCTCGCGATCTGCCGAACCCGCCGATCTACAGCAAGGTCAATCCCGCAGATACTCCCATTCTCACGCTGGCGCTGACCTCCAAGACGCTCCCGCTGCCGAAGATCGAAGACCTGGCGGACACAACGCTCGCGCAAAAAATTTCACAATTGCCGGGGGTCGGACTCGTCAGGATCAGTGGCGGACAGAAACCGGGTGTGCGAATTCAAGTCATCCCCATGGCTCTTGCCGCTTACGGCCTGGGCCTTGAAGATGTTCGCAGCGCGCTGGCTGGGGCCAATGTCGATCAGGCCAAAGGAAACTTCGAAGGTGACCTGCAGATATTCACCATCGGGGCGAACGATCAAATCCTCTCGAGCAACGACTATCAAAAGGTCATCGTTGCATACCGTAAAGGCGCGCCCGTTCGGCTGTCCGATGTGTCTACTGTCGTGGATGACGTTGAGAACACGAAACAGGCCGCGTGGATGAATGACCAGCCTGCAGTGATTGTGAACATTCAGCGGCAGCCTGGAGCCAACATCATTTCTGTGGTGGATCGCATCAAGGCCCTCCTGCCACAGCTCGAGGCCTCTTTGCCTTTGGTGGACCTCTCGATTCTGACCGACCGCACCACGACGATTCGAGCTTCTGTAGCAGACGTGCAATTCGAACTGATGCTCACGATCGCTCTCGTCGTGATGGTGATGTTTCTGTTTCTGCGGAATCTTGCGGCGACCATCATTCCCAGCATCGCGGTTCCCTTGTCGCTTGTCGGTGCATTCGGCCTCATGTATCTGATGGGGTTCAGCCTGAACAACTTGACGCTGATGGCACTGACGATTTCGACGGGCTTCGTCGTCGACGATGCGGTCGTCATGATCGAAAACATTTCGCGATTCATTGAGGAAGGTGAGTCTCCACTGGAGGCGGCCTTGAAAGGTTCGAAGCAAATTGGCTTCACGATCCTTTCGCTTACCGTTTCGCTCATCGCCGTTCTTATTCCTTTGCTATTCATGGGTGACGTTGTCGGACGCCTGTTCCGCGAGTTCGCCATTACGCTGAGCCTCACCATTCTGGTATCTGCCGTCGTCTCGCTCACACTAACGCCAATGATGTGCGCGAAACTCCTGCGGAACCGCTCCGAATCCGAACAGAGCTGGTTTTACCGCATTTCAGGCCGCGGCTTTGAACTGATCATTGCCGCGTATGGCAAGACGCTGCGATGGGTTTTGCGTCATCAGTTCCTGACTCAGCTCGTTACGTTCGGGACACTGGCCGCGACGATCTTGCTGTACATCTACGTGCCGAAAGGCTTCTTCCCTGTGCAAGACACCGGTGTGATCCTCGGGGTGTCCGAATCCGAACAAAGCATTTCGTTCACTGCGATGGCGGCTCGCCAGCAGGAGCTGGCGCAGGTCATCCTGCAGGACCCCGACGTGGAAAGCCTCTCGTCGTTCATCGGGATCGACGGTACGAACACCACAATCAACAGCGGCCGCGTACAGATCAACCTGAAGCCGCACGCTCAACGAAAGGCGAGCGCTTCTGAGGTCATCCGGCGGCTGCAACCGGAACTGGAAAGAGTCACAGGCATCACGCTGTTTATGCAGCCGGTACAGGATCTCACGGTAGACGACCGGGTCAGCCGCACGCAGTTTCAATACAGTCTCGAAGACGCAGATCCGAACGAGCTGAACGCGTGGGCGCCGCGGCTCGTTGAAAAGCTGCAGTCGTTGTCCGAACTGCGCGATGTTGCCAGCGACCAGCAGACCGAAGGACTCCAGGCAACTCTGGTGATCGATCGAGACAGCGCGGCGCGTTTTGGAATCACGCCCCAGATGATCGACGACACTCTGTACGACGCATTCGGACAGCGTCTCGTATCGACAATGTTCACGCAGCTGAACCAATATCATGTGGTGTTGGAAGTCCAGCCGCGTTTTCAGCGGAACCCCGACTCGCTGAGAGACATTTACGTGCGATCTCCCAGCGGAATGCAAGTGCCTCTCAGCTCATTCACACGCCTGGAAACCAACTCAGTGCCGCTGGCCGTCAATCATCAGGGCCAGTTCCCGGCCGTGACGCTGTCTTTCAATCTGGCTCCGGGAGCCTCACTTGGCAGTGCGGTCAAAGCTATTGAGGACGGGGAACGCGATATCGGATTACCGCCTAGTATCCGTGTCAGTTTCCAGGGAACGGCTCTGGCGTTTCAATCATCAGTCTCGAATGAGTCGTGGTTGATTCTGGCGGCGCTAATCACGGTGTACATCGTATTGGGAGTTCTTTACGAAAGCTACATCCATCCCATCACGATCCTGTCGACGCTGCCTTCAGCCGGCCTGGGAGCGCTGCTCGCGCTCCAGATCACTGACGTGGATCTGAGCGTCATCGCGTTGATCGGAATCATTCTCCTGATTGGAATCGTGCAGAAAAACGCGATCATGATGATCGACTTTGCGCTGGAAGCGCAGCGAAAAGAACGCAAAACACCTATCGAAGCGATCTACCAGGCATGCCTGCTGCGATTCCGCCCGATCATGATGACGACAATGGCTGCAATGCTTGGCGGCGTCCCGCTGGCGCTTGGCACGGGTGTGGGATCGGAGTTGCGCCATCCCCTGGGCATCACCATCGTCGGCGGGAATCGCATCGAAGAAGAGATCCTTGCGGAGTAGAACATGAGCATCTCGACGCCATTTATCAAGAGACCGGTCGCGACATCGCTTTTGACAATCGCGCTGGCGATGGCCGGCGGTCTCGCTTTCTATTTCCTGCCGGTTGCGCCGCTTCCGCAGGTCGAGTATCCAACCATCAATGTGAATGCGAATCTGCCCGGAGCGAGCCCCGACACAATGGCATCGGCTGTGACGACTCCGCTCGAGCGCAGTTTTGGTCGGATTGCAGGGATCACTGAGATGACCTCCAATAGCAATACCGGTTCGTCACAAATCACGATGCAGTTTGATCTGGACCGCAGCATCGACGCTGCCGCGCGCGACGTGCAGGCAGCAATCAATGCAGCTCGAGGACAGCTACCGGCAAACCTGCCGAGTAATCCCGGTTACCGCAAGAACAATCCGGCGGATCAACCTATACTGAGCCTGGCTCTGACTTCGGATATCGAGGAGCGGAGCAGGATGTATGACATTGCCGACTCGATCCTCAATCAAAAGATCGCGCAGGTCAGCGGAGTCGGCCAGGTTCAAATCCAGGGCAGTTCGCGTCCTGCGGTTCGTGTTCAGGTCAATCCCACTTCCCTGACGAAATACGATATTGGTTGGGACCAGATCCGCGCCACGCTCGCCGCGGCAAATGCGAATCGCCCGAAGGGACAATTGTCGGACGACAAGCTGGCCTGGCGGCTGGCCGCCACGGACCAGTTGTTTAAGGCAGCGGAGTATCGGCCGCTGATCGTCGCCTACAACAAGGGAGCTCCGGTACGGCTCACCGACATCGCCAGGGTCGAGGACTCGCTGGAAGATCGGCGCAATGCCGGCCTCGCAAACGGCAAGCCGGCCGTGCTGATCAACGTGCTGAAGCAACCGTCTGCGAATATCATTGAGACGGTCGACCGCATATATGCGCTGCTTCCTCAATTGCGCGCATCGATTCCGCCCTCCATCAATCTTTCCGTCATTGTCGATCGAACCACGACGATTCGCGCGTCGATCGCAGACATTGAATACACGATCCTGATCTCGATACTTCTTGTGATTCTGGTCGTGTTCGTTTTCCTGCGAAATATTTCGGCAACGATCATCCCCAGCATTTCGGTCCCGCTTTCTCTGCTCGGCACTTTCGGAGCGATGTACTTGATGGGCTACAGCGTGGACAACCTGTCTTTGATGGCGCTGGCGATCTCTACCGGGTTTGTGGTCGATGACGCGATCGTTGTGATTGAGAACATCAGCCGGTATCTCGAAATGGGAATGCGGCCGGCGATGGCGGCATTGACGGGATCGAAAGAGATTGCGTTTACCGTCCTTTCGATGAGCACATCTCTGGTTTCGGTCTTCATCCCGATCCTTTTAATGGGCGGCATTATCGGACGATTGTTCCGCGAGTTTTCCGTAACGCTGGCCGTTGCCATCGGGATATCGCTGGCTGTTTCGCTGACCACGACGCCCGCGTTGTGCGCGAAGTTCCTCCGGCCGGAACGTGAACGGAAGCACGGGCGCTTGTATCGTGCGTTCGAGGCGGCGTTCGAGTGGCTGCTCGGGGGATACCGAAGGTCGTTGAAGTGGGTTCTATTCCATCCACAACTCATGCTGGGCGTTACGGTGGCGACGGCATGCGTCAGCGTTTACCTGTACATCGTCGTACCGAAGGGATTCTTTCCGCAGCAGGACACCGGCAAATTGTTCGGTAACATCCAGTCCGCGCCGGATCTCTCGTTTCAGGTGACAAGCCAGCGGTTAGCGCAATTTGTGAATGTCGTTGCGTCGGATCCAGCAGTACAAAATATGGCCGCGTCTATCGGCGGCAGAGGCAATGGGCAGCTCAATATTCAGTTGAAGCCGATCGAGGAACGCAAGGTCAGCGCCGATCAGGTGA
>QHXC01000147.1 GCA_003222815.1 Acidobacteriota bacterium
CTGACGGTCACGCCGCGGCTGGCCTGACGCTGCAGCGAAAGCAACATGGCATGGTAGTTCGCCGTTGCGCCCGCATCGATTTCGCCAACAAGGCCCAGCAGTCCACCCTCGGCGGGCTTTTCCAGAACAAATCGCCGCCGCCGGTTCGTGTTTGTGGTTGAAGAGCAGGTGGGGTTGTACGTCACACCGTTGAGTGTGCACGGGCCGCCCGGGAAATAAACAGCCGGATTCAGCTGCTTCTGCGCCCAAACGTGCAAAGCCGAATTCCCAATGTAACTGGCAGAGGCGAGCCACGCCGAGCCGGCCTGCCGCTGGACACTCAGGTTCCAGGACGATGTCGTCGGCGTTTGAATGTCGTACGGTACGCTCTGGAAATTTCCAAACGAGGTAAAGCGTGCATTCGCTCCTTGAATAACCGGGAACGGGTTTCCGCCCGGGAACTTCGCCCACGGATCGTCCAGGCTCACTCCTTGAATGGCGGTGATATTGGACCACGGCGGAGAAGCAATCGGATCCTCGTGCCACTGCGCCGAAACGTAGCTGTAGGAATATGCATACGACGCGCGCACCGACGTCCGGCCGTCGCCGGTCACGTCCCAGGCCAGGCCCAGGCGAGGTGCAAAATTGCTCCACTTCTTGTACATGCCGGCGCTATCCGGGAAGCCGGGATCGCCGGGATAGTACAGGCCGGCTGGTGCGTTTTTGTAGACCGTGCTCTTGATTCCCTGCTGGAAGCGGCTGTAGTCGAATGAGTAGACCCGGCCATCTTTCATCTGCTGCGGGAGGTACGGTTCCCAGCGAACGCCATAATTAAGTGTCAGATTTCGGACCGCCTTCCATGTGTCGGCCCCATACGCCGCAATCATATGCTGGTCGAGATAGTTTCGAGCGGGGCCGCCCATAGTCAGCGTACTCAGGCTGCCCAGCAGGAAGTCGCTCATTCCAAGACCGGTCGCCTGGCCATTGAAACCCATCGTGCCGCCGGATACGAAATGCGTGAAGGAATCGTGGAGTGCATACACAACGTTTCCACCGAAGGAAAACTGGTGAGCTCCGTGAACGATGCTGACATCATCGTTGAACTGGTAAGCGTAGGTCTTGTATCGGTTGTCATCGATCGTGCTGCCATTTCCGAAAACGAATCCGCCGATGACCGTGAGCACGCCGGTCCGGTTTTTCGCGTACGTACAGTCGATCTTTATGCCCATATCGCAATACGAAAAGAACTCTGCACCGATTCGATGAGCAACCGCTCTGTTATAAGCGAAGCGGAATGACTGCACTGTGTTTGGTCCGATCAGCAGCGTATCTCCGATCGTCAACGACTGGTTCAGGTTGTCGGCGCCGTCCGTTCGCGTGTTCAGGATATTGTCGGGAGTAAACGTATTGAACGGATTCGGGATCTTGATCGGCGTGGCCATGTAGCGTCCGAACAGAGACTGCTGCGCGGTCAGCTGGTAATCGCCCCTGCCGATGATCTGGTACGTGTTGCTTTTCGTTCGATTACCAAAGGTAACCAGACCGCAAGGGTCGCTGGTCTTCGGCAGTTTGGCGGCGATGTTCAATGCGGCCCGGCTGTAGAGCGCCGGGTCGATACGATTGTCCGTGAAGGGGGGCCGCAGCAGGATCTGCCGGCCCGCGTTGCAGATGGGCGAAGTGAAAGCCGTCCAGTCGCCGGCGAGGATCGCGGCGGTGGGCACGAATGCCTGACTGTCGGCCGGGTCCTGCCGAACCGTTGTCCCCTGGAACCCACCAAAGAAAAACAGCTTGTTCTTAATGATGGCGCCGCCTGCCGTTCCGCCGAACTGGTTGCGCTTCAGCGTGCTCGGCTTCGTTGCGAAGTAGTTTCGAGCATTGAACAGATCGTTGCGCACGAACTCAAACAGGTCGCCGTGCAATTCATTGGTGCCCGACTTCGTTACGCCCCCAACTGCCGATGCGGTTCCATGCTGGGCATTGACTCCGCTGGTTTCGACTTTGAACTCCTGCAGGGCATCAGGAAACGGCAGCGGCATATTCGCGCCGGTCACAAAATTAATGTGACTGGCTCCATCCAGCGTGTAATCGACCGCATACCCGAGCGCGCCGCCCACCTGTATGTACGCTTCCGCCGAGCCATTCTGCGTCCGGCTTGTCGCCGTCTGAACGGCTGCTCCGGCAAGCGTAATCAGGTCGCTGACCTGGCGTCCATTGAGGGGCAGTTCCAGGATTCTCTGGTTCTCGATAACCTGACCGACACCGGCGTTACGCGTTTCCACCATGGCAGCGTTCGCCTGAACCTCGACCTGCTCAGAAACCTGTCCCACTTCCAGCACGGGATTGACCACCGGGCTGCCATTAACCTGCAGGACGATTCCAGTTTGCAGAAACGTGCGAAATCCCGGCAGTGCTGCTTCCAATTTGTACGGACCGACCGCCAGATTCGGAAGCACATAGGAACCCGTCTCGTTCGTGACTGCATTTCGAGCAATTCCCGTATCTGTCTGCGTCACCGTAATGTCGACGCCGGGTAATACGGCTCCCGATGGATCTTTGACTGTCCCGCTGATCTGCGCTGTAGCCTGTCCCCAGACGACGGCGCTTGCAAGTACCGAGACAATCAAGAAGCTCACAAGTGCGATGACGACTCGGTTCATATTTCCTCCCTACCGCTTTTAATCACCCTGTTCTCCTTTTGCGCACCAGCCGCGGAGTTTAATGACCAACCTCGTACTTGACAAGTCCGGATCACGGATTGTTATATTGCAGCGGATCTAAAAGGAGAAACACCATGACACGTCGCCGTATTCGTGGGCTTCATCTTGTTCTCGCCGGCGGAATCCTGATTCTTGCCGCCATCCCTTCGGCTGCTCAGCCGGACGCGCGGGACTTCAGCGGAGTCTGGTCGCCAGCGGGCTCATCAATCCCGAACAATGACATCACCGATCATATTCTGCCCGGCGAGCAGATTTCGTTCACACCGTATGGAGCCGAACGATACAAGTCGGTCGATCATTCAAAAGACCCGACGAACCGGTGTGGGCCGGCCGGGTTCATGCGAGGAATGCAGACCCCGTTAATGCCATTCCAGATTGTCCAGAGTCCTTCGGTAACGTCGGTGAATATGGAATATATGTATAGCTTCCGGCTGATATATACGGATGGGCGGAAACACCCCGAAGATATCGCCGACTATCTGGAGTGGATGGGACATTCGATCGGACATTGGGAGGGAGATACACTTGTCGTCGATAGTGTCGGCTTCAGGGACGAGACGTGGCTGGATACCAACGGTCTGCAGCATAGCGACAAACTGAAACTGGTCGAGCGTTTCCAGAAGACCGACCCCAACACGATCCGCTGGACCGTCACAGTCACCGACCCGGTGTACTTCACCAGGCCCTTTACGTACGCGTTCGACTTCAAGCGCCAGAACACTCGCATCCTGTCCTATCACTGCGGCGAGAACGAGAGAGATGCTCGATACATGAAACCCACTCTCGGCGGGGCGCACCATAATAAGAAAGTCCTCAAGTTCCCCTAAGGGCTTGCGCAAAATTAACTGGGCAGAAAGCCCGATCGGGATCGGACCAATGTTCAATTCCCAATGCTCAATTCTTATCCGAACAGAGCGAACGACTCGCAATCCGACATCCACTTCGGCTGAGAATTGCGCATTGGGAATTGAACATTGGTCCGATCCTCGGGGCTGCGCCATCCAGAAAATGCTGCGAAGCCACCTTTGAGGCGCAGACGGGGTGGTCATTACACGTTTCGAGGACGGACCACCCCGTCCGCGCCAACTTTGGTGGCCTTCGGCATCATCTTCTTGATGGCGCGGCGACTCCTGCTTTGCAAGGAGGGAATACGTTCTTGTTCAACATTTCTACCGAAAAAAGGGCCTCCAGGGATGTCTGTTTTTGAATGGTGTCAGTTGATCCAAGACTCCCGCTTCAGTACTGCCATTC
>QHXC01000148.1 GCA_003222815.1 Acidobacteriota bacterium
CAATCGATGATCCGAAAGCCTACAAGAAGCCATGGACGGCTCGAATCGGATGGGAGTTGATGCCGGATACGGAATTACTGGATTGGGTTTGCGAAAACGAAAAGGATTTTGTGCGTTTGAAAGGGAAGTGATGTGCGCTCGACTATTCGATTCGTTGAGACACCACAGGCCGGGCGCGCGGAAATCGAATGACAGCGAAACAATTCCGACCTAACCGATTCCGAGATGCCCCCGGAAGGAGCGTGAATGCGCCGCGCATGGATTGTAGTGCTAAGTGTGTTTCCCGTAATCTTCTTTACCAGCAGCTTCTACGCTCAGGTTCCGGTTCTGATCGGGAACAATATCGATGTATCGAGCGGATTGACCTTAGTGCGCAGGTCGCCCTCCGTCGCCTATAACAGTGCAAACAATGAATATCTGATCGTATGGTTTGATTTACGTAATCAAGGGACGACAGACGACGACGTGTTCGGCCAACGAGTATCCGCAGACGGTAGCCTGCTCGGGGGGAACATCCCGATTGCTATAGAGATAGGTTCACAGTTTAATCCGTTTGTCTCTTATAACAGCATCGATAACAACTATCTGGTTGCTTGGGAGTCACAATTCGGAAGACCGGGCAGTCCTGACTTCAACGATGCTTTTGGCCGGCTGGTATCGAACGCAGGTATACCTTTCGGCGGCCCGTTCCATATCTCTGATGGAGGCCTCGAAATTTCGAGTGCTTACAACCCCACGGATAATGAATATCTAGTGACTGGGCGTGTCTTCGCATCCGGTCCGGTTCCCGGTATTTTCGGACAAATAGTTTCAAATGGCGGTTCGCTCGTTGGCGGCGGAATCGTGATCAGCACGGTTGATGCTCCAGCTCCAAATGGACAGGTTATCTATAACCCCACGATTAACGAGTACTTTGCGACATGGCGGGACCAAGTAGACCAAAATCTCAAGGGGCATAGGATCTCCGCCACAGGAGTTTTAATGGGAACTCCAATCCTAATCTCCCCTCTTTTTCCAGAAAGTTCTAATCCCACTGCCAGCATCGCGTTCGACCCCGCGAACAACCGGTACCTCATCGTGTTTGCCAGGCTCCAAGGAACGGAGATATGGGGACAATTCGTGTCCAGTTCCGGTGGGCTTATCGGATCCAACTTTCTGATTCAGGCCGTTAGTTCACCGATTGACACTCCAACTGTCGCGCATAGCAGCATCGATAACGTCTTTTTTCTTGTATGGCGCGACGGTAATGACGTCATCGGACAGTTGCTATCAGAGACCGGCGGAGTGTTAGGTTCCCCCCTTATTATTGCCAACGGGACAGCAGGCGGGGCCGGATTTTTGAAGCCGCCGACAACTGTCCACAACACCACGACGGGAGATTTCCTAGTAGTTTGGCGAGACAATAGAAATATCCCACAAGGTGAAGAGGATATTTTTGCCCAATTGGTCGGAATCGGGAGATCCACCAAGCTCACATACACTGGCGATACGTCGGGCGACTTTCACGACCCCGTCACGCTCTCCGCCACGCTGACACTCAGCGGAACTTCGACGCCGCTCGCCAACCAGACCATCACATTTAGCTTGGGCACACAAAGCTGCAGAGGCGTTACCAACACTACAGGCACGGCAGCGTGCACTCTCACGCTCAATCAGATTCCTGGTCCCTACACTGCCAACGCCAGCTTTGCGGGTAGTGACGTCTTGCAAGCGAGTAGCGCATCTGCACAGTTGACCATCACGCGAGAGGAGACCACTCTGAGCTACACGGGCGATACGGTCATCGCCGACCAGACCCCAGCGCACTTATCCGCGGTACTACTGGAGGATGGCCTCGTACCGATTGCTGGTCGCACTGTTGTCTTCGCTTGGCACGAGTGGCAGTGCACAGACTTGCACGGCCATGACTAATGCTGCGGGCGCTGCTGCATGCACGATCTTCCCAGTGAACCAGCCTTCCGGTACGGGCGTCGTTGCCGGCAACTTCGCCGGTGACGCCTTCTACCTACCATCCTCGGCATCGACCACCACGATCATCTTCGCCTTTCTCAGTCAAGGCGCCTTCGTACTGTCGGACACGACCGCCGTCGTTGGGCCTACCGTCGAGTTCTGGGGCGCCGATTGGTCGCGTCAGAACGTCCTCAGCGGCGGAATCGTTCCGAACGCCTTCAAGGGTTTCGCTTCCACCATCAGTACCAACCCGCCCACCTGCGGCGACACATGGCTCAGCACGCCGAGCAACAGCTCAAAACCGCCGCATACGTTGCCACCTTTCATGGGGGTCCTCGTCTCCACCACCGTTGGTACGTCGGGCTCGACTGTCTCAGGAAATGTGCCCAAAATCGTTGTCGTCAAGACGAACGCGGGCTATGCCCCGGATCCGGGCCATCCTGGAACGGGCGCGCTGGTAGCCGTGTATTGCAAATAAGCAGTTCCCAACGTGCGTTTTGTCCAGTCCTGATCGCTCGCCCGAGGTTACCAGAAGCCGCAATTCTGCGAATCGGCCGCAGATTGACCTGCGGCACCGGTCGCTTCTGCTATTGCGACCGCCCGCTCGACCGCCAGTACTTCCGCGATGACCGGCCGGCTTGCTGGTAAATTGCGCAGCCCGCCGCGCCTTCGGCAACCATCAGTTCACTGATGTCGGCAATGATCGAAGCGTCCTCGCAATGGATCATGCTCAGAATGCCCGCCGCGCCCGAGGTGCGGAACAGCTTGACGAAGCCAACAGCGTGGGTGTCGAAGTAAGTTTCTCTCATGAATGTCTTGGTGCTGGTAAAGCCCCGGTTAACCATTGTGGCCAGGACTTGTGGTGTCAGCCAGCTGGGATCATCACCGACGTTTACGTGGATCATAAAATCGGCGATTCCGAACTTCTCGACCAAGGCAGTGTTGCGATCCAGAAAGGCAGTTACATTTTCATTTGCTTGCTTGGAGACAAAGTTCGTGATCGTGGTGACTCCACCCGCCAGGGCGGCCGCAGAGCCGCTGGTGTAGTCCTCCACAACACTTCCTGGCGGAAGGTCAGCCGGTCTTTCCGCAGTGAGATGACTATGAGGATCGACGCCGCCGGGAAGGACAAGCATGCCCCGCGCGTCGATTTCCCGAGCCCCGACCGCCGGAGCCTGATTCCGGCCGATTTCGGCGATGGTCCCGTTACGTATCCGCACATCGGCTTCCGCACGTGCGTCCGCCGTCACCACGAGACCGTTGCGAATGATGAGTTCGGGTGGTGACTGCGCGGCCACATGTAGAGCCAACCCTACCGCAACGAAGAGAATCAGTGTTGCTCTTCGGCCGTTCGACCGCATTCGCCTCGATGTCGTTTCCATACTCTGATCCTTTCAGCCTTGCTGAAGGTTACTCCCGCCGCCGTCCTTGTTTTATTTGGCGTATTTCCGCAAGTTATTGGAGTTGGCTTCGGCTCCGTAGAGATTGCCCTTGGCATCGGTTGCCACCCCTTCGGCCGTGACCATGGGTTTGTCTCCTGGCCCAGGAATTGGGATGAAGCTTTTCACGATTCCGTCTTTGGCACTGCCGATTCGGATGCCTTTCTGGAAGCCGGGGTTCGTCTTATCGTCGGACTGGGAATCGGCGACGTAGAGCGTATCGGCGCGGTCAATGAAAATGCCGCTCGGTCGGCCGAATTGTTTCCATTCTCCTAAAAATTTCCCGTCCTGGTCGAAAATCTGAATGCGACTGTTCGTGCGGTCACCGACGAAGACCCGTCCCCTGGAATCCAGGGCGATGGCGTGAAG
>QHXC01000149.1 GCA_003222815.1 Acidobacteriota bacterium
AACAACCCTCAAAGCCGGCGCCTACGATGGCGGGCACCGCGGCTTCCGCCGAGTGGACGGTCACGGAAGGCATCGATGCTCCGGAAAGCGTATACGTCGATCCCGATTCCGGCTTCATCTTCGTCTCGCAGGTCACGGGCCAGGCGGGCGAGCGCGACGGTACGGGACGCATTGTGAAATTGAGCTCCGATGGGAAGGTTGTCTCCGCATCGTGGGTCACCGGCCTTAACGCGCCCAAAGGGCTGCGCGGCTATAAGGGGACGCTGTGGACCGCAGATATTGACGAAGTCGTGGGCATGGAGATCTCGAGTGGCCGCATCGTCTCGCGCGTGAAGGTCCAGGGCGCGCAGTTCCTGAATGACGTGGCGTGCGGCGCCGACGGAACCGTTTACGTCTCGGACACGATGCTCAGCCGGATCTACGCAATCAAGGACGGTAAAGCATCGGTGTTCGCCGAAGGTGAACAGCTTGAATACCCAAACGGCCTTCTCGTGGAAGGTGACCGGCTAGTGGTCGGCGGGTGGGGAAAGCCCGAGCCGGATTTCAGCACCAAGGTTCCGGGACGTCTCTTCACGCTCGACCTGAAAACCAAACAAAAAACGCTGATCACTCGCAATCCCGTTGGCAACATCGACGGCGTGGAGAGCGACGGCAAGGGCGGTTACATCGTGACCGACTGGATGGCCGGAAAGGTCCTTCGGATTTCGCCTCAGGGCGACATTCGTCTCATAAGGCAGTTCGCTCAAGGAACGGCCGATCACGCTTTCTTGCCGGCGGGAAACGTCTTAATTGTTCCCCACATGAACGAGAACAAAGTCGCCGCTTACGATATCTCTGACGCTCTCAGGTAACCCGATCTTCAATGTCGGAAAACACCGGCAGTGCTGAACTCCACCGTGCACACGAGGTCGCCGCGCGCGCCGCGCGTAAGGGCGGGGCAATCGCCAAGGCTCGCGCCGGAAAGCCTGGATACCTGAAGTGGAAAGGCCATCGGGATGTCGTGTGCGAGGCTTCCTTCGAGGTTCAGGATGCTATCGTCTCCACCATACTTGCAGAATTTCCGAACGACGGAATTCTGGCGGAGGAAGGACCCGAAGAGGCGCTTTTTCCCGTAGACGCTCAACGTCTCTGGATCGTCGATCCCATCTGCGGCAGCTTGAACTTCGTCCAGGGCATTCCCTATTTTGGTGTTTCGGTGGCATTGCGGTCCGAAGGCAATATCCGCGTTGGCGTCGTTTACGATCCTTGCCGCGACGAACTGTTCGAGGCAACGACCCAGACCCCGGCAACTCTCAATGGCCGGGAGATTGTCGTTCAACAGTTATCGGAAGGAATCGAAGCCTGGAGCAGCGCGATCGTTGGGACAGACTGGCCGCACAGCGGCAGGCGTCGCGAACGAGCACGGTTGATCTTAGGACTGATGGTGGATCAGATCAACGAGTGCAACCTGATGGGCTCACCGGCGCTCGGGCTATGCAATGTCGCCGCAGGCCGGTTCCACGCGTACTGGCACCTCGATCTGAAAATCTGGGATATCGCGGCGGCAAGCCTGATCCTGCAGCGTGCCGGCGGCATCCTGACCGATGCCCACGGTATGACCTGGCTCTACTCTGACGGCGGTTACATCGCAACCAACGCCGTCATCCACGGCTGGGCGCTAAACTGCATCCAGGCGGTATTGAACAGTAAAGTGTGAGTGATTGAGCCGCGACTCGTTCTTGTTGCGCAACGCCGCTCCGCGGCTACCCGAGCGCCTGCAAGATCGTTCGCTCCACCATATTCTGAGCGATGTCCACCTTATAAGCATTCATGCTCATGGGGCGCGCCACCGTGCGAATTACAGCCGCAGCCTGCTTGATGCCGCTCTTGATGTTCTTGCCTTTGATCTGGTTCTCAATAACCGTAGCTCGATACGGAACCGGCGAGACACCGCCGAGCACGATGCGGCCATCCTTCCAGGTATCATTCTCCACGGTGAACGCGGCAGCGACCGAAACAAGGGCAAAATCATAAACCTGGCGGTTCTTGAGCTTCATCCACGTCTGCTTCGTGCCCGGAGCAGGCGTCGGGATGAACACCTCGACGATGAGCTCGTTCGGTTTCAAAACGTTCTCGCGCAGAACATCTTCGCGCGGACCGATGAAATAGTTGTCGAAGGGCACCAGGCGCTCTCCCGCGGGTCCGGCGATTTTTGCCTGAGCGTTGAGTGCCAGGAGAGCCGTGGCGGTGTCGGAAGGGTGAACGATGTAGCACAGCTCGCCGCCGATGACCGCGTGGTAGCGATTGTCGCCGCCCACCGAGAAGCAAAAGTCTCCACCCTTCTTGTAGCAGTTGAATTCTTTTCCGCGAAGGAACCAGCAGCGTGGGCGCTGGTTGAGGTTGCCGCCGAGCGTCGCGAAATTGCGGATGAGCGGAGAAGCGACACTGTGTGCGGCCTGCACGACGAGCGAGAATTGCTCGTTCAGAGCCTTCGATTCGACGACTTCGGTAAGGGTTGTATTGGCTCCGATGGTCGCTCCGGTCTTGTCCACCTTGATGCCGCGAAGCTGTGGGATCGTGGTGATATCGACGAGTGCGGAGGGCAGCGGCATTCCAGCGCCCTCGACCCAATCTTTCATCACACCGGCAACAAGATCGCTGCCGCCGGCCAGGACCTTGGCCTTGGGACCGAGCTTGGTCAACGTATCAACGGCTTGCTTGACTGTGGTGGGTTCGTAAAGTTCAAAGCCTTTCATATCGTGCTACCTCACCTTCCTGAGTTCTGCCAGCAGTTTCTCGCGTGTCAGTGGCATGCTTTCCATCCACACTCCCACAGCGTTGTAGACGGCGGCCGCGACGGCCGGCGCCGGAGGACCCATCGGCGGCTCGCCGATTCCGTGAGCTCCGAAAACGCCATACGCCTTGGGCTTCTCGATCAGGACGATGTCGATCTCCTCCGGCACGTCCAGGATGCTGGGCGGCCGGTAATCGAGCATGTTCGCATTGAGCGGTAGGCCCGTTGAGGCGTCCGTGAGCAACTGCTCGTTGAATACTGCGCCCAGCGCCATGACCACGCCGCCTTCGATCTGTTGTTCGAGCGCAAAGGGATTGAGCGCTCGTCCGACATCGTGAGCCGCGGCATACTTCATGATCTGAACGCTCCCGGTGCCGGTATCGACTTCCACCTCGACGGCGTGTGCCGCCCAGGCCGTTCGCTCCCAATCGTTGTCTTGCTTGTAAATCGCCCGCCCCAGGATCGGCAGACCCGCCGCAGAGACAACGGCTTCCATGGTGAGTTTCGTGCTGGGATTGGACTTCATGAAGACGTCGCCATTCCGGATGTCCAACTGATCCGGAGTCACGCGAAGTTCCTGATTCCTGCGCTTGGCATCGTCCACAAACTTCTGGGCGGCATACTCGAGAATCTGCTTCTTGGCATCGATCGTTGCTTCGTATATACCGCGCCCGCCGGTGTTGGTTTGCCGGCTTCCATTCGTGCCCCCAGTATCAGTGGTGTTGTCCGTATCCACATATGTAGTGATACTCACTTTGCTCAACGGAACGCCGAGCGCTTCCGCCGTAATCATCGCCATTTCCGTGCGTTGACCCGGTCCGATCTCCGTACAGCCCGACACGCATTGCACACTTCCATCCGAGTTCACGATCACCTGGCCGGTCGCCGGGTTGGTTCCGGCGCCATGGCTGCACGCGTGCGCGGCGAGACCGATGCCATGGAAGACTCCCGGACGTACTTATCCGGATTCCCTTCCTCGTTGAGATTTTTCAGCCGGAACTCGACGGGGTCCATGCCGACGGCGTACGCCGCCTTCTCCATCATCATCTCCAGGGCGAACGTGCCGTTCGGATGGCTCACACAGCGATATGGCCCGGACTTGTAGCTGTTGGTAAAGACGTCGATGGCCTCCAACTTCAGGTTGGGAATCTTGTAGATGTTCTGCATGTTGAACCAGGAGCCATTGGCCGAGCCTGCCCGCTGCGCGCCGACGTTGGAGTACACGCGGAACTGACCCCACTGAACGGTTCCATCGCGGTTCACGCCCAGTTTCATCTCGTTACGGAACTGCGGCCGGTGCGTTCGCGTGACGAAGTCTTCCTCGCGCGTATACATCGTCTTGATCGGCCGTCCAGTGACCTTTGCAAGAATGGCGGCGTGCACTTCAGCCAGGTCGATGCCGGAGCGGTAACCGTATCCGGAACCCATGTAGCCGTTCTGAATTACACGGACGCGGTTCGCCGGGATCTTCAATGCCTGCGACAGGCCAGCCCGCGTCCCGTGGGCGTGCTGGTTGGTGTAGTACACGATCAACCGGTCCTGATCCCAGTACATCAGCGAGTTCGTGAGCTCCAGCGCCAGATGCTGTTCTGTGGACTTTGTCAGTACCGCGTCAATCGTGACGTCGGCGCGCGCCCCGTCCGGATTGCCGCGGACAAGCGGAGGAGTCACGGCGATAATCGTGCCGTTCTCGCTGTTGTCCCATTGCTTGAGCGCGGCGGGACTGACACCATCCATCATGTCCAGCGTGGCCGGCAGCACTTCATACTGGACATCGATGAGGTGGATCGCCTCGTCAGCGATGTGCTCGTTCTCGGCCGCCACCACCGCGATCGGCGAGCCGATCTCGAATACCTCCTCATTGAACAGATACCGGTCCGGAGGTCCGCTGCCCAATTTCACATCGCGGTACTCGGCCGGCAGGTTCCCCCGATGCAACACCGCCACCACACCGTGCAGCCCTTCCGCCTTCTTCGTGTTCACACTTTTGACCTTGGCATGCGGATGCGGACTGCGGAGAGTTCGGGTATAGAGCATCCCATTCATGCGCATGTTTTGCGTGTATTGACCAAGGTTCGTGACCACACCCAGGCCGTGCAGACGAGGAACTCGCTTGCCGATCACCTGGAACTGGTCGGGCTGTGTTGCAGGCGGTGCGCTTGTACTGACGGGCCGGGGAGCAGGCACACCAAGCTGCATGGCATAAAGCCCGAGCACGGGGGCCGTCATCTCATGGAATTCGCCGATCATCTCGTGCCATACCGGATCGTTGGTAAGGGCTCGCCAATGAGCTTCGGTCAAGCTGGCCGCATACGCTGGGTCTTGAACAACGCGCAATGGATCAACTTTTTCTTCCATATCTCTCTTCCTTTATTTAGCGTCGGGCCCACCGGCCGGCCCACTGAAGGTACACCGGCTTCGCCGGCCTTTTTGACTCGGCATTCGGCCGGTCCCCCCACGCTCTCCTTTTTAGCGTCGGGCCCACCGGCCGGCCCACTGAAGGTACACCGGCTTCGCCGGCCTTTTTGACTCGGCATTCGGCCGGTCCCCCCACGCTCTCCTTTTTAGCGTCAGGCGCTGCTACGGCCTGACAGGATGGCCAGTCTCCGCGAGCATCTGACGTACGCGGATTTCATCCAGTCTTGAAGGATCCCAAATCGGCGTTACCGTACGTTCCGTACCGGAAACCCCAAGAATCCCGGGCTTCTGCTTCAATTCCAGAGCCAGGTCATCGAACTGTTCGATGGTGCCCAACGCCGTGACAAACTCGAACTGCCTGGAGGTTGAAGGCCCGGTGTTCTGCGTGATTGGTGTGGGTGCTTCATCGGTTATCAACGGCGCGGTATACGTGACCTTCTCGCCGCGCAGCTCCGCGGCCGCCTTCTTCACGGAATTCAGGATCTTGGCATATTCGCCACAGCGGCAGATGTTTCCCGAGAGCGCCTCTTTGATCTGTTCGGTCGTTGGGTTTTTGTTGCTCTGAAGCAGGGCATAGGAAGACATGATGAATCCGCGAGTGCAGATGCCGCATTGGAAACCGCCCTCCAACCAGAACGCCCTCTGAAGCGGGTGCAGCCCCTGGACGCCAGGCCCGCTGGCAATGCCTGCCACGGTTAGAATTTTTTGGCCGCGCCCATAGCGTGCCGTCAACAACGAACACCCATTAACCGCTCTTCCATCCACGACTACGGTGCACGCGCCACACTGCGCGCGATCGCAACCGAGATTGCAGTTGGATTGTCCCAACTGGTAGTTCAATGTCTCCCACAAACTCTCGCGAACATCGACGGTGACGTCGTGTTTCTTTCCGTCGATGTCCAGCGACACCCTGCGCGTGGTCACCGGATTCGGTGGCGCCGCCGGGGGCGCCGGCCGTGGGGGCGCCTGGGGCTCCGGGACCAGCGTTGCAGCGAAGCCAGCGCCACTCATGACACCGACCGCCACCGCACCGGCATTACTCCGAATCAGAAAATCACGCCGGGTGATCGGGGGACGAACCTGTTGGGTTTTACCCGATTCTGGTTCCGTCGTTTCGGTCGATTTGGGTTGGACCGCGTCGTTACCTTCTGTCATGGGACTCTCCCTCAGCAAGGTTCTTTGCTTAATGAAGCTCTCAGCTAATGCGTCAGATTTTATGCGGCCTTATATGAGCGGTCAACTTTGAAACGCTTTGAAACAGCGTGGCCAGCGTGGCGTGAACATGTAGTCGCGGCGTAAAGCCATGGTTTTCCAGATGGAAAGTGCACGCAAGGTAATTGGAATCAAGCGCTATTCCCCTCGTTGCATCACTGCCTTGCTATGTCCCACATCTTTTGCTGGACACGGGGGCATTGAAGACAACTGGAGGGAAAGCCGAAGTCCCCTCCTTGCACAAGGAGGGGTGGCTGCGCCCATTAAGAAAATGCCGCGGAGCCTCCTTAGC
>QHXC01000377.1:0-26536 GCA_003222815.1 Acidobacteriota bacterium
GAGGGCATGTCTGAATTTTTCGACGCGCGAGCCCACACTCCGGACCTCCAAAGCGATTTTTTTTTGCCGCAACAGATCGAGGCCATGCACGACAACCCGTTCGTCGTAATGAACTACAGGATCACGATTAGAGGTTTGGTTGCAGGCATTGACGAGGCTGTTAAGGGTAAGGGGATAGATTTCCGGCGTGGTCCGTTCCTTTTCCAGCAGAGAACCGAGGACGCGGGTTTCCACCGGAGAAAGTTGGAGACCCGCGGTTTTGGCCTGGGCCGCGTGGGGCGGAGCGGGCTCCGGCTGGACGGCCATTGTTTCCGGTATCAAAGGATCGCTGCTCATTGTTCTGTTTTACAGCCCCGCGCGGTACGTCTTGCTGAAGCCATTTCGCGTATTTGTCACCGTGAAGGAACCGTCCTGCTGCGCGGACACTTTAATCCAATACGCAGTTCCATTGTGGACGGGCGCGGGTGCGGCGCCAGGCTGGGGCGCCGGGATCGGCGCTATCGGGAGAGCCGGTTGCTGCTCATCGATGCCATTGGCGATAAACATTCCCGGGACCGTGTATTCTTGTCCGCTGAGTACCGAGAAATGAAGTTGCCAGAGATCCTCTAGACCGGGCGACGAATGAACAGTCTTCATCACGACAGGTTCGCCACCTTTGCGGGTGCCATTATTCATGACGGCAACTCGCGGGTGAAGGGCATGCACAAGCACTTCCGAGTTGGATGTAGCCTGCCCGTGATGCAAACCCAACAGCACATCGACGGCGCCGATGCGGTCGTTCGGACACATCAGCTCAAATTCCTTGTTCATTGTTAGATCCCCCAAGTGAAGAGTGCGAAATTTTCCGAACGTAATGTGGGTCCCAACGGACTGAGGATCTTCGGCATTGTTCTCACCCGCCTTGAAGTTGGCGCAATTTGGATTCGGCTTGCCGGCGCCCGGCAGTGCTGTCTTGATGGTCTCACCAGCCGAAGTCACCACCCGCACATCGAGGCCGGCTACCGGGATCTTGTCGCCGGGCTTCACAATCGTGTGTTTCGCCTTGGCGTAAAGCTGCGGATACGTCTTTTGCAAGAACTCGTCGGCTGCCGCCGCGGGCTGTACATTCGGGCCATGATCGATGAACTCCCGGATCTGGATCCGAGACGCAAGTTCGGCCATGCCGCCAAAATGATCGCCATGCCAGTGGGTCGTGATTAAATGGTTGATCTGCTGGAGTCCCGCATCCTTAACGGCAGCCATGATGCGCTCTGCATCCCGAACGGCAGCCGCGCCTGCGTTTCCTGTATCGATGAGCAACGCCTCACCGGAAGGTGATACGAAGAGGGTGGCGTTGCCGCCCTCCACATCGACAACATAAATGTCCAATGTCTTCGGCGTCCGGCTCTGCGCTGTCGAAAATGCCGCGGCAAAAACGGCAAGAGCGAGACCCACCACAAGAATGATTGATGTGCGCATCCTAACCTCCTCGAAACTCCCTTTTGGATTCTTGAATGCGGGCCAATATAACAGATTCGAGCCTCGCCGGCCCCGAGAAACGGATGGTCTGAAATCCGAGGAACGTTCTATTGCCGGTTGCGAGTCTCGCTTGGAAGAGTTCCCAACCTGTAAGGCCAAGGCGGAACGCAATCAGGACGATTGCGTCATCGCATCGACCGAGAAGTCGAAGCTGGATAGATACTCGGCGTTGAATCGGTTACCGACTTCATTTTTCGGGCGCAGAACCGCCACTGAACAGCGAACGCCCGTCGGGTAACGTGACGGAGCGGCCGTTTGCCACCGGCAATCCGGACTTCGCACGAAAACCCGTGATGTCCACTACAGTTCCGGCCGGGACCGTATCCTTCTTCCAACCGAGTCGGATGAGCGCATTGGGCGCACCGAGTTCGAAACGCCAGTTGACCACGTTGCCCTCCCCGTCTTTGACATCGACATAAATCCACGCATGGGGATTCACCATCTCGATCTTCGTGACCGTTCCGTGCACTTTGACCGGCTTATCGACGTCGAACTCTGCCGCAAAGGCGTGATGCGCCGCCACAGGCAGCGCGGCCAGGAGAAGAACGAACCCGGCAACTACAATACAAAACTTTTTGCGCATCGGATTACCCTCCAAATTCCTGAGCCGGGCTCTACTTGCGTGGCGGCTCGCCAAAAATATTCACCAAGGTTTGACTACCCTCGGCGCACGCATACTCCAATAGATCAGTCAAATTTTCAGCCTTCGAGTAAACACCAGCCACTTTCCAAGGTTTCGTGAACAACTTTGGATCGTCGATCGTGACTTCGTAATCAATCGTTTTCGCATCGGTGATCGTGAAGCGTTCGACCGTGCGCAGGGCGTCGCTAAGATATGGTATCTCGCGGGAATACGCCGTCAGACCGTTGTAATTCGTTGTGTCCACGACCAACGTATTGCCTTCCCAGCGGCCCACCGAGTCCCCCAAGAATAGACGGAGGTTCTTCCCGAGATGCGGACGTCCGTCCAGGTGGATGACGCGAGTGAAGTGGCTGTACTCGGATAAAATCACCAAGGCTCCCGGAGGCTGTAAAAACTGATACGGGCCACCGCCCAGGAAAAGGCCGGGCAGCGCGCAACGCGCGTCTGTTTCGACATACCGCAAACCAGCAGCCGGATTCGTGTGTAAAAGAAAGTCCCTTCTTTTCGCATCTTCCTCCGGCTTCCACGGCAGGATCTTATTAGGCGGGTCTACAATGCCTCCGGGCCGTCGAGGCCCACGTTGCCGTGCGCCTGAGCCCGCCTCCCCAAATCCTCTGTCAACGTTCGCCAGCCCATCCGGCCGGTTCGAAACGGATAGTGGGTTGTTTTCGCTGGGGTCAATCGGATTTTCTGGCCGGTGTCCCTGTGCTTCCAGCGCCCCTGGGTCCAGGCCCCCGACGCCGGATCTGTTATAGATTCCCTGCATATCTGGCTGACCGTCCGGGGTGCGGTCTGGCGTCCACTTCGCCGCGCTCGCTGCCGGCCTCTGACCATGAGCCGGCGCCAACGCCGCCAGCCACGCAGCCGCAATCACAACCACGACGCTGCTTCTTACTCTGAACAATTTAATTCTCACCTCGACGCCTCCTGGTTACCGCACGCGATCACACCACGTACTCCACAGCTATTTTTTGAATGGAGCGTCCCTGAATCGCTCTTCCTGGAGGTAATAGACACATTCGTATTCCAACAATTTGGGATGGTTGTCGACGAGCCGATAAAGAGGCATGCTCATTTTCCAGGGTCTCGTAAAGACCTTCGGGTCTTCAATCGTCGCTTCGTAGAGGATGTGCTCAGGATCGGTGAGCGTGTAGCGTTCGACGACATGCAACTGATCACTGTGAAAATTGCCCGCTCGATCGAACCACGTCTCATCATTGAAATTCCCAACGTCCACCACTAAGGTATTGCCTTCCCAGCGTCCGCGTGACTCCCCCATCCAACTGGGGAGTCCTTCGATATGCTTACCTCCATCAAGAGGGATCGTGCGCAGGGCGTGCGCAAATTCGTACGAGATCGCGACATTGTCCGGTGTATGAGTAATCTGAAAGGGAAACGGCAAATAAGTCGCGCGGGGTATGCCGGGTAAAAAACAATTGGCTTCCGTTGGGTCGGCCGTGATCCGCTTGGCGAAGTTCTCTGCTTTTTTCGCCAATGCCCACGGTTGGTACGGAATTTCATTACCCTCAACGACACCCTGACCGGGGGGCACGTCTAGTTGTCCCGAGTGATCCTGAATGTCCCAAGCAGCGGTATTCAATACCTGCCAAATACCATTCAAGTCGGGTTTCCCCGCCACTGTCCGTCGCGGCGCGGAGGCTGCAGGCCTCGCCCCCGGAGTCTGTGGTGCAGCCGGAGTCTCCGCGAACCAAAGAATAAAAAGCACGGAAACCGCGCCCGTCACAAACTTTGTAAGTTTTTTCATCTGTCGTCTATTCGACCCAAATGGGTGGTTGATACTACCAACGGGTGCGGTGGCGGTCAAGCCGCACACGGACCGCCACAAAGCGGCTCCTTGTTCGCACATTGCGAAAAACGGCGACGAGGTCCTGTCCGGCAGCCCGTTCGCGGCAGTACTTCGATTGGGGGCGCCACCGGAGCAAGCACTTTGCTAATTGGGCTGACCACCCCGTCTGCGCCTCCCGTTCCGAGGGGAATGCGTGCTCACCAGTTTCCGCTTCACGGCAGGTTCGCCACCTGGCGCGCCGCTCCGGTGAGTTCGAGAATATGCATGCCCGTGTTCGCACGGTCGACGATGTAGATGTAACCGCGGTCATCCACTTCGACGTTGTTTGTCTGGATGGCGACCTTGCAACGCTGGTCTGCGCCCGTCCCGACGCAACGCTTGTCCGTCTTGTCGGTAATGGCCGGGATGTAATAGGCGATTTCCTTGGGTTGCAATGGATCGCGGATATCAAGAGCGCGCACACCGGCGTTGAAGTGAGCAATGAAAAGCACGCGCTTGTAATATATCGGCGTGAAGTTCTCGTTCGATGAATGCGTGCCGAAGCGTCCTCCCCGGCCGCAGAAGTTGCCGCCCGACTCCGGAACCGTCCAGGATGCGACGCCGAAGGGTTTCGATTCTGTGGTGATATCGAGCATCCGCACGAGCTGCCGGTTCTCCAGACATTCATTTGCGGTTGTCTCACCGACGGCCACCACGAAGTCACGGCTCGCCTGTGTTCGGTCCGGCGCAGCCTCATCATGGTCGTGATCGACACCGGCGGCGGCAGCGGAGCCTGGACGTAGTTTTTGCCTGGCAAATTCGCCGAGTTGCATACCCAGCAGCGGGAATGTCGTGTGCGCACCCGCGTCCGGAGGTAGATCGAGCCTGGCCACCTGTGGATAGACCAGGTTGGCCTGGGTCGGTTCCTTCGGTCCCTTCAAAAGCTTTTCCCGGTCGACGATTTGCACGATACCGTTCGCGCCGGTGCCATAGCCAAAGTACACGCGGTTGCCTCTCGGCCCGGTGGACATGGCTCCATGCAATTCGGTCGGCACCGGACCCGTCGAGCCCGGCTCCTGGCCCGGCAAGCCGAAGTTGCGGATAAACACAGGCTTCGCCGGGTCGCTCAAATCGTAGATCTGCGTCATGCGGCGCGTGCGCCAATCGGGCGGCCCGGAGACCAAGAAGGCGATACCGGTGTCGCATTCCCACCAGCTTTTGTGCGTGTCGCGAAGCCCGCTGACAACAACCGTCACCCGGCTTGGCTTCGCCGGCTCGGTGACATCCCAAATCTCGTGCGCCGATCCGCCGAAGCTGCGAAGGAGGTAGACCTTGTTCTTGTCAGCGCGAGGCAGTTGGCTGCCGTCACATACGCGAACCATCTGCGCTCCGCCCGATTCGCCTCCTCCAGGCCTGGCCGGCTCACCCGGAATATGTGCAACGACCTTGGGCTGCTTCGGATCGGTGACGTCGAGGATTGACGTCCCGTTATCCTCTTGCTTTCCGTTGAGAGGATTGAGCCGCAAGCCGCCGTGGTGGCCAACGTAGGCAATCCAGCGCGCACCCTGTTTGTGGATGGTGGGCTGGTAAGCGCTGCGGGCCTGCAGGTCGTTGTAGCCGACCAGATCCATGTTGCGCTTTTCAGCCTTCTGCTGTGCTGCTACGCCAACACACAGCAACGCAACAATGGCGATCGGAAGGTAAGATTTCCTAAAGTTCAGCGTGAAAGCGGTCATAGAAGGACTCTCCTTCGGCACATCGTCGAAATAAGACGACATTTGGATTTTCGGAACCGTGTGCGGGGATCATACACCAAAAATGGATGTGCGCCAGTTTTACTGCTAAGCAAACCACGAGGCCCACGACACTGCAGCAGCACGCTGGCTCGAATTAAATCCGTTAGGAAAACACCGCGGCAACAGGGATCTCAATCTTGGGCAGAAACCAAAGCCGTCGAATTCATCAAAGCGATCCTCGATAAGGAAGGCATTTCTTCCGAGATCTTCGCCAGCGACAAGAATCGAGCAAATCTCGTGGCGCGTATCAAAGGAAACGGAAAAAGGAGACCGCTTCTCCTGATGGGCCATACCGACGTGGTTGGGGTGGAGCGCGAGAAGTGGACCGTCGATCCATTTGGCGGTGTGATCAAAGATGGATATCTCTACGGGCGCGGGTCTGGCGACGACAAAGACAACGCCGCGGTCACGCTGCAGATTCTGCTGATGCTTCACCGACAGAAGACGCCGCTCGATCGTGATGTGATCGCGCTGTGGGAATCCGGAGAAGAGGCCACGACCTCGGTTGGCATCGAATACATGGTCCGGGAACACTGGGACAAGATCGATTCCGAGTTTGCGATTCTCGAAGGTGGCGGGATTGTTACGGAAAAAGAAAAAGTCGTCTACGTCGGTGTGGCGACGACGGAGAAGGTGCCCAACACGACGACTCTGATTGCGCGAGGAACCTCGGGCCACGGCTCTATGCCTCGTCCGGACAATCCGATTGTGCATCTGGCCGCCGCCGTTGCGAAGCTGGCCGAATATCAGCCGCCGATGCGGCTGAATGAAACAACGAGAGCGTACTTCCAAAGACTGGCAACGGTCAGTTCGCCCGAAGATGCGTTTCTTTACACGCATATTGAAGATCCGGTGCTGGGACCAATGGTTCAGGAGCAGCTCCGAAAAACAATGCTGTCACAGAATTCAAACCTTCGCACCTCGATATCCCCAAACATCATCAAAGGTGGATTTCGGAGCAACGTCATTCCCGGAGATGCGGAGGCGACGCTGGATGTTCGCGCGCTGCAGGACGAGGATATGACCGAGTTCTACGCTTCGTTGCGCCGTGTGATCAATGATCCCTCCGTTGAGGTGGTTCCGCCGAAGAACCCCGGCCGGCCAAAATCAGCGCCGTCACGGCTGGATTCCGATCTGTTCCGCGCTTTGGAAAGGGCCCAGGCGAAGATATTTCCTGGGGCAATCACCATTCCGTCGATGCTGAACGGTGCTACGGACGGCGCGTACCTGCGTGGAAAGGGCGTCCAGGCGTACGGTGTCGGTAGTTACGTCGAGAACGGGGAAAGCCTCGCGCACGGCAATGACGAGCGTGTGTCTCTTGAAGGCGTCGGGAAGTTCCTGGAGTTCGTTTATGACGCCGTAATCGACGTGGCGGGTGCGAAGAACTAGCCCGTGCGGCTTGCCAATGGGAAGTCACTTCAGCCAACCTGAAGCTGACATGTATCGATTTGTTCTATTCGCGTTGTTCTTCGGGCAGCCGCGGCCAGCGCCACTGCTACGGGTCGAGGCGCCTCCGGAACTCGCGGCCGTCCGCACACGTTTGGAGTCATTCGACACGCAGCGCCTGGCCGACATCGAACAGCTCGTGGGCTTGACAGACCCGGGTCCCGCCATTCCAGTTGTCCTGGCCACTGAAAGTTCAGATTGGGCGCGCCAGGTTTCGCCTTGGGTCGCGGGATTTGCGCTGGACGCATCGGATCTGGTGGTTCTTTTCCCCGCCCGTTCCCCAGGTTATCCCCACGACACTTTCGAGGACGTACTGCGCCACGAAGTCGCACACGTCCTCATCCGGCGGGCTTCCGGTGGCCAGCCCGTCCCGCGTTGGTTTAATGAAGGCCTGGCAATGGCAGCCGAGCACGCGTGGCGGTTCGAAGATCAAACTCAACTCCTGTACCAATTGGTACTTGGTCCCCGCATCAGCCTTCGCGAACTCGACCGCCTCTTCGGAGGTGATCGCAATGACCAGACTCGCGCCTACGCACTAGCTGGCGCCTTTGTTCGCGATGCTTTCCAGCGGCATGGCTCCCCAGTCGCCGGCGAGATCCTGATACGAGTCAGGCGCGGCGCCCCATTCGACCTCGCATTTGCCGATGTGACCGGTCTGACGCCGGCCGGCGCGGAGTCTGAGTTCTGGCAAGGCCAGCGAATCTGGAGTACCTGGGTACCCATCATCACATCGTCGGCGACGCTTTGGACGGCCGTGACCCTTCTTGCAATTCTTGCCATTCGAAGGCGACGCCAGAAAAACGCTGAGATCGAAAAACAATGGGAAGAAGAGGAAGGAAACGGCCCAGAGCTTCATTGATCCGTCCGTTTTTCGTGACTCCTACTTCTTGACGTTGTAGACGGAGCGGCCATTATCGTAGAACATGAATTCACCGGCTTGCCAGCAAATTGCAAGAGAATTCACCGGAAACACGTACTCAAAAAGCTAGAGACTGCGCAAACACTTAGGGCTCACGACGCACGTCGTTGGCAGGAGGAGAGCCATCCGGCGCGTTGATCGTACGGTTGTTGAAGTTGGGTTGGCGGCCCGCGCGGAGCGCGGTTTCCCATCGGTTGAGGACGGGGGCGCCTTGGGGCCAGAAGTTGTGACAGCGATGCAGATATTCCAAAACCGTGTCCCGCTCACCGCGTTGCAGTAGAGCTCGAGCCACGGAGGTGTCCGGACCGGTCTCTTCAATGTTTCGGACAGCGGTCGTTGTGGCGGCTTCTAACAAATGTCGGCGGGCGTTTGCGACATCGCTGTTATCCAGTGCGGCTTGCGCCAGGATCAGATTGCCCGTGTAGACGGCGTTGCCGTGCTCGGAATCGCCGGAATCTCCGTGTTCGCCGAGCAGCCTCGCGGCATAGTTTGTATTGAAGCGCGTCTTCCACGGATTCGCCACGATGCGCACGGACGTGAAGATAAGCGCTGCAGCCAGGGCAATACCGACGATGGCCCAACTGCGGCCCGGCTGTTTCTCTGCATTCCTGAATGTCTGGATCAGCGCGAAGGTTGCGAAAACGGCCCCGAGCAGGCTCCAACTCCACAGCCAATCGGCGGCGCCCGACGCCGGGGATATACCATCAAGGAGGCCGAGCGGTAGCCGGTAGCGAAGGAAATAAAGCATTCCGATTCCCAGTCCCAGGATTCCGCACACGACCGAAGCCACAGCCCAAGAGTTTCGCTTTCCGATCTCCGCTTTCCGTTCTGCCGGCTGGTAAAGGCGATCCAGTTCCGCTCCAAACAACCATCCTCCTCCGATGCCGGCAATCAGCCACATAACGAGGTACTCCCACGGAGATTCTCCCAACCCGGAGTGTTTACCAAGATCGAATGCAGAATGGGCGGGACCATAGAGGAATTGGAAGGCCATTCCTGCAAGTCCTCCAGGTATGGCGAATGCTTTTGCTCCGTCGAATCTCAACTCGGATGGCAGTGTCAGCACCGCGCACCCACCGGCGATCCAAAACACGAACGCGGAGACAGCTCCCGTGAAGACGACATCAATGAGCAAAGGCGAACGCCCCTCCTGCAGGATGAACATAGAACCGATGAGCCCGAAACTTATTGCCAGTACAATCGAGAGGCCCAACCTGTGTCCATATGCGAAGCCGACAACGATACCGCAAAGCGGACCGACTGCTAGAAAGGTGTCCACTTGCGAGTGACCCGTTGCGCCGGCATACCAGGCTGACAAACCAAAAACGACCAGTGAGGTCAAACCAAACGCGCCAGCACCGTGCACCGCATAACGGGTCTTGCTGGCTTTCGCATACAATTCCAATTCCGCAGACATGCGCCCCTCAGAGGGTGGTTCTAATCCCGTTTTCGGACGAGACGGTAGCACGAATAGCCAGCGCCAGCAAGCGGGCGGTCTAGACAGTGTTTGTACGCGCGGCAGTGCCACCGGTCGAGACATCGCCGATGCTCAACAAAAGGGGGAATGAATTAGCTACGTAAAACGGCTACGTCAGTTCGTCAATGCGTAATTTGGTTGTTGGACAAGTACATGGGACATCCCAACATTTGACATTGTTCGCCGCGCGCTCGAGCTGCCCCAAAATGTCGGATATTGGAATGTCCCACCTCATTCTTACCGGCCGGGCGGCCTGTAGTTGACCGTCTTCTTGACGGCTGCATCCATTTCTTCCGGGGTTAGAAGAACGACTGTTTTTAAACGCACAGCTCCGGTTGCGTTGATTGCAACGGAAGCTGCCGCTGCGCTCACGTTATCCGGTGCGTCCATGATGACGATCACATCCGGGTCGCCAAAGGCAAAGTAGAGGGCATCGAGCTTGCCACCAAGGCTCTTGAGGGCCACCTCGACAGCTTCCCTTCGTTTGGAGCCACCGTCCTTGGCAAAACCTTTGACCCCTTCCAGCGTATAGGACGCCTCAATCAAATACTTGGGCATTGCACACCTCCGAATTGCTTGTTTACAGCAGTATTCGGTCGGAAGCGCCTCTGAGCAAGAATTTATTTCTCGTCTTTAGATGGATTGTGGCGGGGTACTTTCCCCTCCCGGTGCACCATTTTCTTAAAGCAATGCCGGTGGTAGTCCTTTCCCTTAAATACTGTTCTGAGGTCGTAGGGAGCGATTCTGAGGCAGCACTCCGAACACCACACTGGCCTGCTGAGCTGGTCGGACGGTTGTTTAGTTTGAAAGTCCATAGAGTCCCTCATCGGACGGTGGCCGCCAGTCCTTTAGCGCAAAAGCAAGAATTTGAAAGGAATCTTTGGGTGACCGTCAAGTTTGCAAAATCAGCGCGATACGGAAAAAATGCGCCAGGGGCCCGACTTCGAAAGGAGTTTCCGCATACAGATGTAGCGGTAGTAGACCCCTGGCTGGCGCGAGCTTCCTGCTCTCCGCTTGAAGTGTTTTATCGGCAGGAGGACGCTCTCCAATTAGTACAAATTGCAGAAAAACTATCGAGCGAAACCAACCCCTCTTCGCCGAAAAAGTGAAAGTGCTTATGCCGCCGACTGAGCTATAGTGCTTGCGCACAAGTCATTCACAGGCTTTCGAAAGGAGGAGGCATGAAGTATTTGCTCACGGTGGCGATATTACTGACGACCGCTGTATTGCTGTATGCGGCCGCAAGTCCAGGGGCAGTGACCTATGTGGGCCACGACAAGGTAGGGGATGCTCTGGTTAAAGGTGGAGCTTTAGCCAACGGTGAAGGCTTTACAGCTTCGGGAAATCACCGCTCAGGCCCGGGACAGGTCGAAGTGCACGAAAAGGAGACCGACATTTTCTACGTGACTGACGGCGAGGCGACATTTGTGACGGGAGGCACGATGATCGGTGGCAAAACCACTGGGCCCAACCAGGTGCGGGGCTCCGATATCCAAGGCGGCCAGGCTCACCATCTGACCAAGGGTGACGTGATCTCCATCCCGGCAGGCACGCCACACTGGTTCAAGGAAGTTCCGAAATCGGTCAGCTACTTCACGGTGAAGGTCATTAAACCGTAAGCTCCCCTGTCACCCAAGAACGCCTCGGTAGGACAGTCACTAATTTCTGAAGTACAAGAAATTAGTGACCTGTCCCCGAGTTTCCCGAATTCTATTTCTTCTGACTATCGACCGGTGGATTTCGTCGAAGCGCATTTCTTGTTTCTTGGAGGTCACATGAAACGTATTGCAGCGGATCGATCGAGCGCGTGGCTCATTTTTCTTCTTAGCTGCGCGTCTGTGTGGGCACAAAGTTCCACAGCCCAGATCAATGGAACTGTGAAGGATCAAAGCGGAGCGGTTTTGCCCGGTGCTGATGTTACAGCCACACAGACAGCAACCGGCGCCAAGCGAAGTGCCGTGACGGATGAGACCGGTTCCTACACGCTGACGAACTTGCCGATTGGGCCGTATACGTTGGAAATGGCCTTGCCGGGATTTCGCACGTATGTGCGCAGCGGAATCGTGCTGCAGGTAAATGACAATCCGGTGGTAAACGCCATCCTGGAAGTGGGCCAGGTTGCCGAGACGGTGGAAGTTCAAGCGAACGCTGCCCTGGTGGAAACCAGAAGCACGGGCGTCGGCCAGGTGATCGATAACCAGCGGGTCCTGGAGCTACCGCTGAACGGGCGGCAGGCAACGGAGTTGATCTTCCTTGCAGGAATGGCGACGCCTACAGCAGGCGCCGGCTTGGTTTCGAACGTCCGGAACTATCCTACAGTCGCCATCTCCGTTGCCGGTGGTCTGGCGACCGGAATGACGTACGTGTTGGATGGAGGAACGCACAACGATCCATACAACAACCTCAACTTGCCGCTTCCGTTTCCGGATGCGCTCCAGGAGTTCAAGGTAGAGACCAGCGCGCTACCGGCTCAGTACGGGCATCACTCTTCAGCCGCTGTTAACGCTGTAACAAAGTCCGGCACCAACGAATTTCACGGCGACCTATTCGAATTCGTCCGCAACGGAGCCCTCAACGCCCGGAATGCATTCGCGCTGACACGGGACAACCTGAAGCGTAACCAGTTTGGTGGAACGATTGGCGGACCGATCGTCAACAACAAACTGTTTTTCTTCGCCGGTAATCAAACAACGATTCAGCGGTCAACGCCAAGTGACAGCATCATGTACGTTCCGACGCCCGCGATGCTCGCTGGTGACTTTACGGCGATCACGTTGCCGGCGTGCAATACCGCAGGCAAGCAGATCAATCTGGCCCTGCCCTTTGTTGGCAATCGGATCTCACCGTCGTCGTTCTCGCCGGCCGCAATCGCTATTCTGAAACAGCCAGGATTTCCCACAACGGCAGATCCGTGCGGTGCGATCCGCTATGGCCGGAGAGCCGGGAGTAACGAATACATTACGCTGGGGCGGGTGGACTACCAGGCGAGCAACAAACACTCCTTGTTCGGCCGTTACCTGCAGGCGCGCTTCGATCAACCGACGGACTATGATCCTAAAAACCTGCTTGCCCTGCTCAACGCAACGTTGGCATTTCGGGTCAATTCCTTAAGTTCATGCGCTTCAGCGTTACGAGCGGCTTCAACATCGCCGGAAACAGTGCGACTCCGAGCACGTACAACACGACCTCCTTTCAGTTTTCAGACGATGTGAGCCTGGTGCGGGGCGCACACCAGATTGGAGCCGGAGTGAACTGGATCCACGGAGAGTTGAACGGCGTATCGAGACTCAACGCTTCCGGGCCCTTTACGTTTAATGGTCAAGTCACCGGATTGGGGCTGGCTGATTTTATGATCGGGAAACCGTCGGCGTTCACGCAGAGCAACGAAGCCGTGCTCTACTATCGCGGCAATTATTTTGGGCTCTACCTGCAGGACGCCTGGAAAGCAACATCGCGATTGACGATCAATGGGGGATTGCGATGGGATCCGTACTTTCCGCCACACACGAAGACCGGCACCATTGCCCACTTCGATCCTGCACTGTTTGCCTCGGGCGCGAAGAGCACCGTGTATAAGAACGCCCCAGCGGGTTTGATCTTTCCTGGCGACGCCGCTTTTCCAGGGAAGTCCGCCGGCAACAAAGACTGGATGAATCTCGCACCGCGCATTGGGCTCGCCTGGGATGCGACGGGCAACGGCCAGCTTTCGGTTCGCGCCGCTTATGGAATCTTTTATGACCTGCAGTCCCTCAACTACTACATCGGCTTCGCTCAGAGTTCGCCTTTCGGCAGTCAGGTCACGCTTCCGTTCCCACCGAGTTTTGAGAATCCGTGGACGGGGTATCCCGGAGGGAATCCATTTCCCGTTCCTGTAAACAGTAACGTCCCGTTCATAAACAATGCCTCGTATCAGACCATCCCGTTCGATGCCAAGTCGACGTACGCTCAGCAGTGGAACCTCAGTATCCAAAAACAAATCGGAACAGATTGGTTGGCGCAGGCAAATTACGTTGGTACTGGAACCGTTCACGTCTGGACCGGAAATCAGGTAAATCCCGGCATCTTCCTAGGGCTGGGAGCCTGCTCCATCAATGGACAAGCCTCCAATCCGTGCTCGACAATCGGGAACGTCGATAGGCGGCGGAAGTTGAATTTGCAAGATCCGGTCAACGGCCAATATTACGGCAGCATCTCGCAGTTGGACGATGGCGGGACCGCCAGCTATCACGGGTTGTTGCTTTCCTTGCAGCGCCGGACTGCGCGTGGATTCACGGTCTCCGGAAATTACACCTGGTCGCACTGCATCAGCGACCTGGCCAATGCTGAACTCGCTGTCGCAGGCACGAATTACTTGATCCCGGACAACCGGCGGTCAAGCCGGGGCAACTGTCTGACCTCCGATCGGCGGCATAACTTCAACCTGTCAACGGTGTATCAGACGCCTCAATTCTCCGGCGGGGCAATGCGGACGCTGGGCAGTGGCTGGCAATTCTCGTCCATCGTCCGGCTCCGGGGCGGTGAGTACCTTTCGGTGGCAACTGGTATCGATCAGGCATTGACGGGAGCGGCGGCTCAGCGGCCCAATCAGGTGCTTGGCAGTCCGTATTCCGACAGCAAGACCGTCGATCACTGGCTCAATCCGGACGCCTTTCTACAGCCTGCATTAGGTACATACGGAAACATGGGCGCCTACAATGTGCTTGGCCCTGGATTGATTCAGATCGACATGGGTGTGACTCGAACCTTCAAAGTTCGGGAGACTCAGTCCGTGCAATTCCGGGCTGAAGCATTCAACGTTCCGAATCACATGAATCCAAGCAACCCGGTGATGGCTCTCAACAACACAGTCTTTGGTAAGATCCAGGCGGCTGCAGATCCGCGGATCCTGCAGCTCGCGTTGAAGTACGTTTTTTAGCGATCGAACAGTGAAGTTAATCTTGAGTCGTTCCAGGAGGAACCGATGTTACGGAGAAATTTCTTCATCATCGCTCTTGTCGCAGTGGTCGGTCTTGCAACCCTGCCGGCTCAGGCTCCGCAGCGGGGTGGGCCGGGACGCGGCGGTGCTCCGCAGGTAGTGGAAAAGATCCAGCAAGTGAAGCCGGGTCTTTATATGATCACTGGTGCGGGAGCGAATACCATCATTCGAGTCACGAACGAAGGGTTGATCGTCGTGGACACTAAAAATCCCGGCGATCCGACGTATGCCCGGATTATGGAGGAGATCAAGTCCGTCACCAATCAGCCGGTCAAGTACGTCCTCAACACTCATCATCATCCGGACCACATCGGGAACAACCAGAAATTCATCGACGCAGGAGCCCAGGTCGTTGGGCTCGATGCCCTCAAAACACACATGCTGAGCGATCCTCGAACGAAAGACATTCCGGGCCCGCCGGCGGTGACGTTTGCCAGAGATAATGTGGTTCGTCTTGGCGGAGTTGAGGTCCGAGAATACTTCTTCGGGCGCGGCCACACCGGTGACGACACGATGGTGTATTTCCCCGATCTGAAAGTTGTGATGGTGAGCGATCAGGTCACCGATGCCACACCGGTTATCGATTGGGCCAACGGCGGGAGTGCTGTCGAGTGGCATCAAGTGCTCGACGGTATACTGAAGTTGGACTTCGACACGGCGATCCCAGGCCGCGGTGACGCCAGACCGAAGGCCGATATCCAGGCTTTCAAAACGAAATTTGACACGTTACTCGACCGCGCAACCGGAGCGGTTAGGAAAGGCGTCGCCAAGGATCAATTGGCATCGCAGGTGATGACGGATGATCTGGGCTGGCAGTTCAACGCACAGTTTTACGGCCAGCTTTACGACGAACTCTCGAAGACGAAGTGAAGGTCCCTGTTAAAGGGCCTCATTGAACCTCGCCAAACGGAATGTAGCGGCCAAGGACAATAACCGCAAACCACAGCAGTATCGAGGTCGCCGCAATAAACTTGGCGAATGGGGGCGCGTCTTCCCCGGGTCCCAGTTGCTCCCAGACGAGGAAAGCCCCGGTACAATAAAACAGCAGTAAGTTCGCTCCCGCAACCAATATAGTCAACATCTTGATCTGAAAAACGACGTTGACGACATAGAAGCCGGGCATACCGATAAAGAAGAGAAGGCCAGTGATTATATTAATGATGAATCCCGCGATTCCCCAAGGTATGAACCGATGCAAGGGGGCGAGCGGTAATTGCTTCAAAAATCCCAATATGCGGAGATTGAGTGCTCCAATTGTACCCAAAAGCAATATCAGGCCAAGGAAGTGAAGATCCTCCAGTATTGGCCACACCCACCTGGAATAATCGATCACGAAATACTGGATTGAAGGGATAATCTTGGAACCCACTGTTCCCACAGCCGATGTCGTTTCTTGGCCAGAGAGAATCTCCGGATGACGGATCTCACCACCAGTGTTCCCGGTGATGGCCATGAGGCCTACGGTCGCAATCGAAGAAAGCAGCACGGCCGACAAATTCCACCCTGCTGGACGGGATATCCATGGATCCTTCACCGTTCGACTAAACCGCCAGAGTCCAAGTAAGGCGACGGCGCCCGTGATCTCCATGAACACGAATGCCAGCAGCGCGGCGCCCTGATGCGCTTGAATCAAGGCCGTTGAGACGCCGGGGATTTTCTTAATCTCCTCCTCCGCAGCATTGCCACTGAGATACGTCGGGATCGCCAGGAGAGCGATGAGCGAGAAAAGTGCAAGGCTGGCTTGCTTCAGATCGTCGCTATGGACAACAAGAGAAACAAAGAATAGGCCAAGCCCAATGACAGTGCCGATAATCGGCCAGTGATTCAGTAAAAGGTGTAGATGTGCCAAATACACGTGGCAGAATTCTCCTACCCACTAAAACCATACTTCAGATAGGTGTATGTATAAGCCAGCAAGCGGCCCGCCGTGACAGCTCCAACCCAAAAGATGAGCGACCATGTCGCAAGGGCCTTGCCCTTCACCATCATGGCTGCGTCACTCAAGCTCGAATCGCTGAACACACGCTTGTTGAGCGTCTGCATCACCGTCACGGCAAGCCCGATCAGCGTTAGCTTGATATAAAAGTCCGGGTTCGTAAGGGCTTTTGTGGGATAAGCGATCAAGAGAAAAGCGCCTGATACGACCTGTATCCAGAAGCCAACCCATATAATCCCGTACAACCCCTTGAGTGGTGCCAGAGGCAGGTCACGCGCAACACCAAGAATTCTCAAATCAATTACGGCACTCGCGCCAACGAGCAACCCCATACCGATAGCGTGAAAGGTAAGAACAAACCAGTATGCGAACGGCGAAGGTGAGTCCCGGATCCACGTACTAAGACCACTCTCTTCGATCGTCTTAAAAATTAGGGGAACGGCCAAGTTCGCCTCCTTAGAAACTGCTGCTGCCGGCCACCTTCTTCACAAAACAACTCGACCCCTAGAAATCAAAAACTTAAACAGGGAGCGCAATGTGTCATAGCGATAACGCCCGTGTCAAGTGTGCGAACCGAGCGTCGGGATCGGCGGTCGCGCGATTGGATTCTCTAATAATCCCTTGACTTACAAAAGCTGGGCCCGAATAATCTGCATCCAGTAATTCACGATACCAATCGGAGAATGACGGAGGCATTGATGAAGCGCGATCTTGTGGTGATCCTCGGTCTGTGCATAGGGCTGCTTTTGGCTGCAGTACCCGTCCTTGCCCATCACGCGTTGGCGGCAGAGTTTGATTCGAGCAAACCGGTTAAGTTCACCGGAACAGTAAAGAGCGTGGACTGGATGAACCCCCATATCTATGTCAACATCGAATCGAAAGACGAGACTGGAAAGAACGTTGTGTATTCCGTCGAAGGTGGACCGCCGAACTCTCTTTATCGTAATGGCTGGAGAAAGGATTCGTTGAAACCCGGTGATGTCGTGCAGGTCAGCGGTATGAAGGCCAAGAAAGCCGATTCGAACAGAATCGGAAACGCCAGAATCGTCACGGCAGACGGCAAAGCCGTCTTCAGAAACGGCCCTGAACAGTAACTCCGTTTTCAGCCGGTAACGAATAGGCCGAGGATTACGCGGATTACCCGGATTGGATCTGTGTAATCCATGTAATCTTTGGTTTAATGTTTTCTCACCGATCGCTACGCCCGCAACAACGGTCGAGTGAGGCACGTCGGCCCGCCCGCACCCGTAAGGCAGATCTCTCTACCGTCAAACTCCGAGACTCGACAGCCGGCGGCCTCCAGGCGGGCTCGTGCCACTGGATTCCCACGAACCATAACGACATTGCGAGGAGACAGCACCAGGACGTTGCAGCCGAGTGTGTTGTATTCCTCCTCGGGGACGTCGATGAGTTGGATACCTCGCTCACTTAGCAATTCAAACAGAGGCACCGGGAGCAAGCGGCGGTAGACGATGGCAAGATCATCGTCCAGAAGACTGATGAAGGACATGAGGTGCAGAACGTCCTGAGGCCCGTTCCAATAGGGCAGTGGCACTGGGATGACTCGAACTCCCAGGGGTTGCAACAAAGCGGCTAGAGATTCAACGCCGGCGGCATTGGTCCGGAATCCACGGCCCACAAGGAGCGTTTGGCGATTCAACCAGATCATGTCGCCGGCCTCGGCCGTTGCGGAGCCATTGATGACGCCCAATATGGGCACTTCCCACTTCTTTAAAGCATCTGCGAAAGCGGGGCCTTCACCGCGGCGGGCCGGCTTTCCGGTTTGAAAGATCACCGCGCCTCGATCGGTAACCAAGACCGGATCATGCGTGTAAATGGAATCCAATCCCGTGCGATCGTCGGCGGGAAGATACAGGATGTTCGCGCCGGACTCCTTCAACAGTAAAACGAGTTGTTGGTGCTCCTTTCTGGCGCGGTTCAAATCCGGCGGCCGCGTGTAGCCGAGAGGATTCCATTGCGATTCAATGGTCTCTAGGGATCGAAATGCCTCTTCGGGACGTTTCACGATGACGCATCGCAGGGGCGCCACCATGGTCTGACTTCCGAAGGATGAATCCACCGCTGAAATCATCATTGTCCCGATGGGAACCGAATCGAGCGTCGCAGCGACTGCATTGTCGATTCAGAGCCCGCGAAGAGATTCTCGGGAAATCGGGCGTGCGCGACCATGTTGATGTAGATGGGATCGGCTTTATAAAGGTTCAACCCCATGCCTGCCAGGTACTGCAGGCGCAGGTTTCGATCGCGATTGATCGAAGCATCCTGCATCCAGGGCTTCAGATCCGCCGCCTGACCCGCAAACGTCGCCATCAGGTCCTCGGCGGAAAAGATTCCAATCTGGCGCAGCGATTGCGTCATCCGGGCATATTGGGGGAGATTTAGTCTTTCCTGCACCTTGTCGACGTCGATCTTTGTCGGTTCGACCTGTCCCAGCAACACCACATCGTAGCCTTGCCCGTTTACCAGATTCGCGAACACGACGCCATTTGGAAACGCTTCGAAGAAAGTTGCGATCTCGCTCTTTACCGCTTCCTCGTTGCTCTCGTAAAGCTGAACGAACTGCGTGACCACGCCACCCGGGTTCAGATGCTGCTTCGCCAGCTCGAAGAATTCCCGAGTGTACAGCGCTGCGGCGCCCTTGACCCACGGGTCGAGCGGATCCGAGGTAATGCCGTCGAACTTTTCCTTCGTTGTGAGCAGAAAATGCCGGCCGTCATCCACGCGCACGGTGACTTTAGGATTACGGACAACGTCGAAGTTGTGCTCGGCAAAATAGGTCGAAACCACGCGGGGGACGAGCGGTTCAATCTCCACAATCGTCTCGTGTTCCAGCTTGGGTTCAATGCTGACGGCTCCGGCGGTCACGCCGGCGCCACAACCGATAACAAGGACGGATCGCGGATTCTCAGGGACCAACGTTGTGAGGTGCCCCAGCATCCGCTGGAGCTTCATATCCGCCGGATCGCTCGAGGCCTGGACCTTGCCCGCGTTGTGGTAGTTGCGGATGCCGTCGGGCAAGTCCGAGACAGCTACAGATGCGGTCAATCCTTCGCCGACATAAACTGTTTTGTTCTGAGCGCCCCGGACGGCTGCAAACCGGCCGTATTCGACAAATCTTGGTGACAATTCCGGAACCCGGCGGGCCAGCAGAACAGTGTACGCCGCTGCAAGAATCAGGAAAACCGACAACGCAAGATTGGATTTCTCCTTCATGGATTCGGGTTCGAATGCAACAGGCATGAGCGCAAATACACCAGCCGTCGCCGAAAGGATAATCAGCAGTTGCTGGGAGTGCTGGCTGCCGATCCACGCCACCAGCAATAGGCTGGCACCGAGCGAACCCACGATCGCGCCGACGGTATTGGCTGCATAGACGCCCCCCACAAGACGCGCGGGGTCCTGGCCTCGCGATGCCAGGGCCCCCAACGCCAGCGGGAAACTCGCACCCCAGAGAATCGCTCCCGGCAATATCGCCCACAGCGTTCGGACCAGGTCCAATTGCAAGTTGAACCACGGCTCCGCGGAGATGGACGGATCGATTGGCCAGTACGGCAGCGATTGAGTGAGCATATAAGCGGACCACGCAATCGCAGCACACAGCAGCATCTGGCACCAGGCCAGAGCCACGCGCGGCCGCCTCATCTGGTGCGCCAGCGCCGAACCCACGCCGCTGCCAATTCCCAATCCGAGAAGGAAGACAGCCAGGATTAGCGAAAATGTATAAACCGTTGCGCCAAACAGCAGCGAGAGCAGGCGCGTCCAAATCACTTCGGCCGCCAAAGCCGTCATTCCGGAAATCGCAATTGTCAGATAGATCGTCCAGGACCCGGCACGCTGTCCCGTCGCCTCCATGTTGGAGTCCGACGGTGTGTACGGAGTCCCCTTGGAGATGCCAAGACTGAGCAGCGCTACGACGACATTGAGCGCGACAGCAACAAACGTCGCAAACGCAATGTCATGGACGCGCAACAAATAGAAGCCGGCAAGAAGGCTGCCGATCACGGCTCCACCAATATTTCCACCATAGAAAAATCCTAACCACGATACGCCCCGTGGTGTGGTCTCCACCCAGCGGGATATCGCCGGCAGCGTGGCGCCCATCAAAAGCGTCGGTGGTATCAAGCAAACCCCAGCGACGATTCCCCGAAACAGCATCCCCAAAAACCCCGAACCGGCCCATGCCGTATACACACCACCAACCAGCGGCATCCCGAAAAAGATCGTCAGACCGATGATGCCAATTCCAAGTTCCATGAACGCATACACGCGCAGCGGATGATGCACGCGGGAGATGAAGCGCGGAAAGAGCAGGCTGCCCAGACACATTCCGCCCATGAACGTTCCCAGCAATATGCCCAGTGAAATCGTGGACGAACCGATAACGAGTTCCAGTAATTGGAACCACACGATCTCATAGATCAGGGCGGAACAACCGCTGCCCAGAAACAGGAGAAGCAGCACAGGAAGAACCCGCCGCGACGCCAGAACACTTGCTGACTCATCCAGAGGCGTTTCACGGACACTCATTTCACGCATATCGACAAGAGTTCCAAATCATGCTTCGGTGAATTGCGGATGGTACCACAAACCGTTATGCACCGGAGTCGCGCCTTCCCGCATCAGGCCATGCCGCTGACCCTGAAATAGACCAGCCGAATTTAGTGACCTGTCGCCGAATTCTTGCTATTTTGCTTCCACATCATGGCCACTACGCTCAAAAAGACGAACGTCGTTATTGTCGGTGCTGGCGCTGCCGGTGGTGTAGCCGCTCTGCCACTCGCGCAGGCAGGCTTCGATGTGATTGCGCTCGAGGCCGGAGGCTGGGTCAACACACGCGACATGGCGCCGGACGAGCTGCGATACATCCGCGGTTGGCCGGCCAAACTGCAAAAGGTCAATGACGAAATCCCCACTCACCGGCCGAATGCCTCATCGCCGAACACTCCGCGGCTCACCGATCATCCCATGATGAACGGCGTGGGCGGCACCTCCATCCACTACTGGGGACAAAGCTGGCGGCTCAACCCATGGGACTTCAAAGTCGTCAGCGAGACGACCCGGCGTTATGGCGCTTCACGCATCCCCAGTGGTTCGACCGTGGAAGATTGGCCGTTCGGTTATGACGAGCTTGAACCGTACTACGATAGCGTGGAGCGTGAAATCGGCATCTCGGGCAAGGCCGGAAATATCAAGGGCACGATGGACCAGCGCGGCAATATCTTCGAGGGCCCGCGCGGGCGGGACTATCCGATGCCTCCGCTTCGAAGCACCGGGTTCACGGAAAAAATGTCCGCGGCCGCCCGAACGCTGGGTTGGCATCCGTTCCCCGGACCAGCGGCAGTCACGAGCCAGTCCTATCAGGGCCGGCCGGCCTGTGTGTACCACGGCTACTGCGCCGGAGGTGGATGCCATGTCCGGTCGAAGAGCTCGACCGCAGTATCCACAATTCCCAAAGCACAGGCCACGGGACGCTTCAAGGTCGTCACCGAAGCCCGCGTCACAACGATCGCTGTCGACAAGAACGGACGCGCGAGCGGCGTCAATTACCTTAAGGATGGCCAGGAGTACTACCAGCCGGCAGACGTCGTCCTTCTTGCGACGTATACGTATGAGAACGTTAGAACGCTCCTGCTCTCGAAGTCGCCCGCATATCCTAACGGGCTTTCGAATAATCACAGCCAGGTTGGCAAACACTACTTCAGCCACAATCAGACCGCTCGGGTGACAGCGCTCTTCCCTTTCAACATCAATACCTGGTATGGCACGCCCTCTCAGGGTGTCGCCGTGGACAATTGGGCCGACGACAACTTCGATCACTCCAAGCTCGACTTCATCGGCGGCGGAAATATGTGGGTATACCACGAGAGACGGCCGATCGCCGCCGCCAGCATGAGCACATGGGGCAGAGCTCCAGAGTGGGGCTCCACGTGGAAGGCGTTCATCAAGGAAAACGCCGACCGCCAGAACACCGCATACATCCAGAAGACGACGTTGCCCTACGAAGACAACTATCTCGACCTGGACCCAACGGTAAAAGATCGTCTTGGTTTTCCCGTTATTCGAATCACGGCAGAGTACAAGGATAACGAAAGAAAACTGGCGGCCTTTATGCAGACGCAAATGGAGGAATGGTACAGAGCGGCCGATGCGATCGATATTCAGAAAGGGGACATCGGCGACATGACGGTTTCCACGCACGCGTATGGGGGGACGCGCATGGGCGACAATCCCGAAACGAATGTTGTCGACCGGTGGGGTTTCTCTCACGAGGTACACAACCTCGGCATACTTGGCGCTTCCGTCATGGGCACCAGCGGCGCACGCAACCCAACCCTGACCGTCCAGGCGCTCGCATGGCGCACCGCCGAGCATCTGGTCAAAAGCTGGAAGACGATAGCGCAGAACGCAGGCTGAAGCGTGCGTTTTGTACCCGAATCGTCCCACAAGGAAGGGATACATGGCATACGAATTCGAACTAAAAAAGATTTCCGAGCCACCCCAGCCCGGTTTCTCACGACGTGATTTGCTGAAGCGGCTGGGAGTGATGGTTGGAATGGCGGCCTTCCCTCCGGTGTTGCTTCAAACCCGCACGCGGGCCCAGACAGCCGCGGGCGAGGCGTTTGTCTCGCTCACCGCACCCGAAGCGGAGACGTTGAGGGCAATCGTTGCGCGACTCATTCCCGCCGACGAGAACGGTCCTGGCGCGCTCGAGGCGCGCGCCGACCGCTACATCGATCGGGCTCTGTCGGGTGCGCTGAAGTCACAGCGTCCTGCCTACACCCTGGGTCTGGCCGCTTTGAACGCCTACGCGCAATCCTCCAAACGAGTACCGTTCGCAAAGCTCTCACTCGTGGATCAGGATGCGGTTCTGACGGACGTGCAACAGAACCGCGCCACGGGCTTCACCGGTAATTCAGGGCAGTTCTTCAATCTCGTCCGCACACACACGATCCAGGGCACGTTCTCCGATCCGTTTTACGGCGGCAACGCGAACTTCATTGGCTGGGATTTGATCGGCTATCCGGGCGCCCGTGTCGTTGTCACCGCTGACCTGCAACGTATGAACGTGAAACCGGCGGCGAGCCGCAAGTCGGCGTACGACTACGGAATGTTCTCGAAGGGAGAGCTATAGCCATGGGCGAATTCGCCTTTCCACGAAATTGACTATGGCCTTCAGAACACAGCGCGGCGAAAAAATCTTCGCAAAAATCCAAGAAACCCGCGGAAGACATGGTGCACTGATTGCAATCATTTTCACAGGCACCAATGGGTAACAGGTCGTCACTTCCGTTCGATTATCTGATCGGTCATAGGTGCTCTACACTTGCGGCACTAACGACGGACCGTACCACTCAAGGAGGAAATGCCAATGAAGGCATGGTGCAAGGACAGCTTCCGGATCTCTTTTGGAATCTTCATTACGATTGCCATTTTCGTCGCGGTGGTGCCAAATCTCACGGCACAGAACGACCCATCGACGTCGCGTCTCCGAAGTCTCAATAATCAACTGCTAACGATGTACGGCCGCCTGCTTTCTTCACCGGCCGGCGACGCCAGCGCGCTGCGTAGCCAGGCCGCGACCGTGATTGAGCAACGCGCTGCGATTCTCGGGAACCTGATTCAAACCGACCCGGCTAAGCCGCTGGGCTTGGCATTCTCGCAAGACGTGCTCGCGAATCTGGCCGGGGCATTTCCCCAATCGGCCTCGCAGCTGGAATCCGCGGGAACATGGGAAGGCCAACTGAACTGGGTCGTTGCTATGAAGCCAGATCTAATCAATTATCGTGACCTCCGCCGATTGACCATTGGCAGTGAAAGCTACGAGGTCTACTTCGCGCAAAGAGAACCTGCCGGAATGAAGTGCAGGGATATCTTGCGAGTGAGAGGCATCCGGGTTGACACACGTATCGCCGCAGCAGACGCAAACATTCAGAGCGTCGCCGCCGCAGGGGGTTGCAATACGATCGGCGATCAGAAGACCGTTGTCCTTCTCGTGACTTTTCCAGGTACGCCGGCGCCAACGATCGATCCGGCTAGTGTAAATAACATCTTTTTTGGATCAGCCGGACGTTCGGTCAGTGAGTATTGGCGGGAAGCTTCGTACGGAGTGACTTCAGCCAGCGGGGGCGTTTTCGGCTGGTACACGCTCGACGCCGTTTATACCTGCGACCAATACTCGGCAATAAAGACCGCAGCGATAAAGGCAGCCGACCCGGAAGTCAACTTCACTCAATACAGCCGACTTGCGATCATCTTTCCGAGCAGCAGTTGCAGTTGGGCGGGCCTTGCTGAGGTCGGCTGCGGCACAATCAGCTCCGCCGACGGCACTGTCACGGGTTCGACGGCGTGGATGCTTTCCAATTACTTTACCCCCAGTTCTACCCTCTCTGACTATGGCGTGAAGCTCGCCACCCACGAACTCGGTCATAATCTGGGCCTACATCACAGCAGTTCGCGCGACTTCGGAGCCGAAGCGCTAGGCGCTCCGGGAACGGCAGGAACATTGAGTGAGTACGGCGATGTCTTTTCCACCATGGGATCGTGGAACCTCGGCCACTATCCGGCTCCACACAAGAAGATGCTCAATTGGATGACCGAGGGAGGAACCATCCGGACGGTTACGAGTAACGGATCGTTTTCGGTACAGCCATTTGAGATGGGCGCCGGCACGCTTCAGGCTCTGAAGATTCAGCGCGGAACAGGCGGCAGTGACTGGGTCTGGCTCGAGTTTCGGCAGCCGGTTGGAAACTACGACAGCACTCTCGGCTTGCAGATTTTTTCCGGGGCCACCATCCATTATCAGGACTCGACGACGGGAATTCACACACATCTTCTCGACTTGACACCCGAAACTTCGTCCTGGACCGACCCGGATCTCGCGGCGACCAAGTCGTGGATCGATAATTACACGAATCTCAGGATCGATGTTACTGGAGCAACACCATCCACGCTTAACGTCGACGTCACCTACGGCCCCATACCCTGTTTGCCGGCGAACCCCACCGTCACGCTTTCGCCGCCCAATCCCAGCGTGTACGCCGGCAGCAGCGTCAATTACGCCGTCACCGTGACCAATAACGATTCCCTGGGATGTTCACCACGGGTTTTTAACCTGAGTTCCTCGCAGCCCAGTACATGGCCGAGCGTTTTTTCGCAGAGCCTTCCGACGATATCACCATCATCATCCACGTCGACGACCCTGACGAAATCCGTCCCTACGGGTATAGCTGAGGGGATGTACGTCGTCGATAGTTCGGCGCAGAGCTCCGGTAACACCGGCACCGGATACGCCAACGCAACGGTGGTGCCTCCCGTGCCGCCCTTAACCGCGACCCTATCCGGGCCGACGCCGACATACCCGACGAATTCAACAGTACCAATCACTGCAACGGTTCTCCAGGGCTCCGCTCCCGCTTCAGGCGCCTCCGTCACATTTACCTTGACTCGCCCCGATGCCAGCAAGACCACAAAGACGGTTCTTACGGGCTCCAATGGCCAGGCCACCTGGAATTACAAAGTGAACCCAAAGGGTCAAACGGGACCCTACCAGGTGACTGCACAATCGACCTATGGCTCACAGACCGTCACGGCGGCTGCGATTGGCTTCACAGTCCAGTAGGTAAAGGGGAATTTAGCCGCGAATTGCGCGAATCACGCGAATGGGCCGCAGAATTTTCCTGACGTTGCCAATCTCAATGATGGCGGCGGCCCATTCGCGTGATTCGCGCAATTCGCGGCTAAGAATTCTGTCAAAAAAATTCATTTTACGAGTTCGGTGAGATTCTGCCTGAGCAATGACAGTTCCTTCTTCAACTTCTCGAAGGCCGGGGCGGCCTGGTCAAAACGGCCCTCTCTGCTGATCATTTCCAATTCTCGCGCGGCGTCGAATGCGCCGTTAGGACCAAAGTTTCCGGCGGCGCCCTTGAGGGCATGCGCGGCGCTCCGCAGCAAATCGCTGTTGCCGGAGCGGATGGCGCTGCCGATTTCGCCCTCCATGCGTGGGCAATCTTTGAGAAAAA
>QHXC01000377.1:26609-35658 GCA_003222815.1 Acidobacteriota bacterium
CTTCCCTGGCCGAGGCCATGGCATGCGCAGTCGTGGCAATGATGGGAATGTGGCGGCCGGAAGCTCTCTCGCGGTCGCGGATGGCTGTAGTGGCTTCCAAGCCGCCCATGACGGGCATCTGGATATCCATCAAGACAGCGTCGAAGTGATACTTTTCCAGAGCATCCAGCGCTTGCTTGCCGTCATCCACAAGCCGGACCCGGTAACCACGGCCCTTTAGAAGGAGATTCATGAACTCCTGATTAACCGCATTGTCCTCCGCCACAAGAATGGCCAACCTCTTCGATCGGCTACCGCGCCGGACGGGCCGCTTGGGGGCAGCCGCGTCAGCAGCGGTATCCGAACGGCCATCTCGTGTAGAGCGAGCGAACAGGTTGACGACCGTGTCCAACAATTCGGACTGTTTCACCGGCTTGCTGAGGTAGGCGCCTACACGAAGTTTGCGGCATCGCTCGGCGTCAGAGCGGCGCGTTGCGGAAGTGAGCATGATGATTTTTGTTTTCGAGAAGCTGCGGTTTCGTTTGATGCGTGATGCGACGGCGAAACCATCCATGTCGGGCATGTTCGCGTCGAGGATCGCCAGCGAAAACGGCCGCCCGGCTTCCGCCGCACGGCTCAGTGCATCGAGGGCGGACGGACCATTCTCTGCGACCAAAGGCTTCATCCGCCAAGCAAGGAGCATCTCGGAAAGGATTTGCCTGTTGGTGGCGTTGTCGTCCACTGCCAGCACCGTCAGGCCACGTAAGGCCGAAAGGTCGGCGCCTATCTTCTTCGCGGACGCGAGCTCAAATGACGCAGTGAAGCTGAACGTGCTGCCTTGACCAGGGCTGCTTTCCACGCTTAGATGCCCGCCCATCAGCCGCGCCAGCTCTGAAGAAATCGCCAGGCCAAGACCGGTGCCGCCGTAACGGCGAGTCGTCGAGCTGTCGGCCTGCGAAAACGCTTCGAAGATGACGTCTAGCTTCTCTTGAGGAATGCCAATACCTGTGTCGGAAATTGCAAATCGCAAAACCGCTGCTCCGTTGGTTTGCGATTCGGCTTCTGCGTGGAGGACGACCTCTCCATGACTGGTGAATTTGATCGCATTCCCTACCAGGTTGACGATGATCTGCCGTAAGCGTGTCGGATCTCCAACAAGTCGTTCCGGCGTACGGGAAGCCACATGGCAGGCGAGTTCCAATCCTTTTTGATTCGCCCGCACAGCAAGCAGTTTGATGGCTTCATCGAGGGTCTCGCGGAGGTTGAACTCAATGTGTTCCACCTTGAGCTTGCGCGCTTCGATCTTGGAAAAGTCGAGGATGTCGTTGAGTAGATTCATCAAGGAATCCGCGGAATGCTTGACGGTCATGAGGTAAGTGCGTTGTTCGCGCGTGAGCCTGGAATGGAGGGCCAATTCCGTCATCCCAATGATCGCGTTCATCGGCGTGCGGATCTCGTGGCTCATATTGGCGAGAAAATCGCTCTTCGCCCTGGTGGCCTCTTCCGACTGGCGCCGGGCCGCCTCCAGCTCCCTGGCGTACTGCTGCAGTTTCTGTTCTGCCCGCCGGCGCTCGATGAATTGTCCGATCTGGCTGCCGATCGCGTCGAACAGTTCAAGGATGTCCTGGTCCGGCTTTCGGATCTCCCGGCTGAAGAACTCGATGACTCCGATGACCTCGTCACCGCTGCGGATCGGGAAACCAAACGCGCTGTGCAAACCTTGTTTTGACGCGACAGCCGCTCGGGAAAAGTTCGAATCCTGAATCACATCCGGAATCCAGTAGGAGCGGTTCGTCGACCAGACCCGGCCCGGCAAACCGGTGTCTCGCTGGAACCGGCTCCGGCGAGTCATTTCGGCGAACTCCGCCAGATCCAGCTCCGGCGCATGCCAGAGGCGGAGGCATTGGATGATGCCCGGTTCCCGATCGACGCTCCAGATCGCGCCCATTTCCCACCTGAGACTCTTGCACACGTCTTCCAGTATTGCCGGCGCGGCTTCGTCGAGGCTCGCGGAGGTGGCAAGAACGCGGCTCACCGCGTAGGCTGCAGTAAGGCGGTCCTCGGATCGCTTGAAGTCCGTCACGTCCCTTCCCACGGCGAAGATCAGATGCTCTGCGGGGAACGGCACCGCATTCCACGACAACCACCGGTAGGCGCGATCCCGCGTCCGAAAACGGTTCCGAAACAGGATCACTTGCGCGCCGCCTTCGGCCTTGGCGGCCGCAGCGATAGTGGCCTCATGATCGTCAGGATGGACAAACTCAAGGTACGGCTTTGCCATCAATTCTTCGATGGTGAACCCCAGCGTCTTTTCCCATGCGGGATTCAGCCGTTTGAAGTAGCCGTCGAAACCGGCAATGCAAAGCATGTCCAACGACAAGTTAAAAAGCCGTTCGAGATCTTCTCTGGATGACATAGCGCCATCTAGCGCGCGTTTACTTTTCAAAACGTCCACCGGGTTGCGGTTTTCGTAAACGTCTTCTCGATCTGGCCGAAAACAACTCGGGGATGGATCACGTATACGGGTTCGTTCATCGTGCTAACGTCAAAGTTGTATTTGGCAATATAGGCGGCGCCGAATTTTTTCAAGATGGTCCCGCTGGTCACTTTCTCGACTGTACCTTCCAAGATCACCGCCTCGTCGGCGCCGCCTGGACACAGAACACAACTCGCATTTTTCGCCAGGTTGCGAGCCTTGACCGAGCTTTTGCCGGTGCTAAAGTAGAAACCGCCGCCAACCCAAACGCCCCAGATCGGCATCACGTGCGGGCGGCCGTCGATTCGCACGGTCGATAAAAAATAGTTTTGTGTGTTCGACAGCCGATCCACCGCCCAGCTCCACCGCAACAAGCCATCGCCACCCTTGGCGCCGCTGATCCCATATCCTGGCATGTGCGGGCGGCTGGCCTTCGGTGGCTTTGGTTTCTTTGTGTGTTGTTTTTGTTTCGGCATGTCCGTGTATGATGCACCTTCAGGAGTAAACATGGGAGAGATTTTAGGTTTGGGCATGACTCACTATCCGCCGCTGGCGGGACGCGATGAGAATATGTCCGGCATTTTGCGTGGCACGCTCCGCGATCCAGCCATTTCCGCCGAAGTGAAGAATCCTGCGAACTGGCCACCCCTGATGCAGCGGGAATGGGGAACGGACCAGGGAAAAGCTGCAGCCGCCGAGCATCGCCAGGTTCTGGTCAGCGGTTTGGACACGATCCGATCCGTCATTGATGAATTCCGGCCCGACTTTGTTTTGATCTGGGGCGATGATCAATACGAAAATTTCACCGAGGACATCATTCCGCCGTTTTGCATTCTTGCATACGAAAGAATCGAAGCTCAGCCATGGCGCTTGAAGGCTCCCGGTATGCCGGGCGGCGCAAACATATGGGCGGAAAAGGAAGATCATGTGAGCGACATTCGCGGCCACAAAGACGGTGCGAAATTCCTGGCATCGGGTTTGATCACGGAAGGGTTCGATGTGTGCTATGCCTACCGCCCGCTGCACCTTCAGGGCATCGGACATGCGTTCCTGAATTCCGTTGCGTATCTCGACTACCATCGGCGTGGCTGGAATCACGCGGTCGTCTGCTTTTCCATCAACTGCTATGGGCGCCGGGTCATCGCGTTCCGCGGCGGCGCGTCAAAGTTCGGTGATACGCCCGACCCGGAGAAACTCGATCCACCGTCCCCGTCGCCCGGGCGATGCTTTGATTTGGGCGCAGCCACCGCTCGGGTTTTGAAAGACAGCCCTTATCGCGCCGCCTTGATCGCATCCTCCAGTTGGTCTCACGCATTTCTGCATGACAAAGCATGGCGTATGTATCCCGATATCGAGAGCGATCGAGCCCTTTACGCCGCGCTCCAATCCGGAGAGTATTCGCGATGGCGCGATACGTCGCTAGCCAGCGTCGAGGCCTCCGGACAACAGGAAATGCTGAACTGGTTCTGCCTGGCGGGAGCAATGGCCGAATTGAAGCGAAAACCGTCCTGGACAACCTTCATCGAGTCCTACGTCTTCAATTCGAATAAATGTTTCGCGATTTTCCCGCCTTAGGGGTTTTTGGAGCCGCGGATTTCAGGGATTTGTTAGACGAGCCGCCAGTTGCAACATTCTCAATTGGAAACCAAAACCCTAAACTGCATATGAAGTCTTACCGCGAAGAACTGACTTTCGAAACCGAGGCGAGGCGCGCGTACATCAACATCACGCAACAGGTCGAGGACGCTGTAAAAAAGAGCGGCGTGAAGGAAGGCCTATGCCTGGTGAATCCGATGCACATCAGTGCCAGCGTATATATCAATGATGACGAACCTGGGCTGTTGAAGGATTACGATGATTTCCTCGAGCGGCTGGCGCCGCACCAGCCGGTCAACCAGTATCGCCACAACGACACGGGCGAAGATAATGCCGACGCGCATATCAAGCGTCAAGTCATGGGACGCGAAGTCGTCGTGGCGATCACGAATGGAAAGCTTGATTTCGGACCGTGGGAACAGATCTTTTACGGCGAATTTGATGGTCGAAGGAAGAAGAGAGTCTTGATCAAGATAATCGGAGAGTAACGGGATGGTCCTTCAGAACCGTTCGATGCTAGAATCTGCGGGCCATTTTAATAGGAGGGACAATGAAAAGATTACTAGTCATGGGTTTTGTGGCGGTGTTTATCATCGCTTCCACTATCGTTCTCCAGGCGCAGGCGCCGCAGGGCCAGCCGGGCGAGCGGCGCGGCGGTGGCCAGCGGGATGGCGGCGCCCAGCGTGGTGGAGGCGGTCAGCGTGAAGGCGGCGCTCAACGCGGCGGCGACGCACGAGGTGGAGCCCAGCGGGGAGGCGCGCCTCAACAAGCACCGATGGCGATCAAGATGGTCAAGCCGGGCCTATACATGGTCACCAACGGCGGTGGAAATTCAACGGTCCGCGTTACGGATCAGGGAGTGATTCTGGTCGATACCAAGAATCTGGGCGACCAGTTTTACAACGAACTCATGGGACAGATCAAAACCGTCACCAATCAACCGATCAAATACGTCTTCGTCACTCACGTTCATCAGGATCATGCGGGCAACATTGGAAAGTTTGTCCAGGCCGGAGCCCAGGTCATTACGAACGATGGTCTGAAAAGGAATTTGGAAACCGGCGGTGCTGACGGAAAAGGCTACACTTCGGCAGCGGGGAAACCTGCGCCTCCGAACGTCACCTACACCAAAAACAAGAAAATCAAGCTGGGGAACGCCAGGGCGGAGGCCTACCATTTCGGCCGGGCGCACACGGGCGGCGACACTGTCGTGTACTTCCCTGATGTAAAGGTTGTCTCGCTGGGCGATGAGTTCGTAGCAGCTCAGCCGAATGCCGATTATCCAATGGGTGGGAGCCTTCTGGAATGGTCAAAGGTACTCACACAGGTTCTAAAACTGGATTTCGATACGGCGATTCCGGGCCACGGTAATGATCCACTAACGAAGGCCGATGTCATGGCGTTCCAGAAGAAGATCGACACTATTGGCAAGAAAGCCGTCGAATTGGCAAAAAAAGGCACGCCCAAGGACCAGATCCGGGCGCAGATTCAATCCCAGACGGGGGATCTCGGCACCTGGCAGATGACCGGCGTCATCAACGACCAGCGCCTCGACGCATTTTACGACGAGATATCCAAGGCGAAGTGAGTTCGGTCTCCGAACAATCCAGCCGCGAATTACGTCATTGGCGTAATTCGCGGCGATTAACAAGTTTTTACAAGATGGGCTGCCGCAGCCGCGACTATAATTCGATCGGTGGCCCATGATGTTCCGTTCCAAATCCAGCGCAGTTCTAGTTGGTTTTCTCCTCATACTTCTCCCCGTCTTTGCAGTTCTACAGTACCGCTGGATCGGCGAGGTTAGTGCAGCCGAGCGACAGCGCCTGGAGAGCAGCCTTCGGGTCGCATCCGGGCAGTTGGCAGACGAGTTCACGCGTGATCTGGGACGGCTATCCAACGCGTTTCAACTTCGAGAAGGTTTCCCCCACGACGGTTCACGTGTCATCGAACGTTATCAAGAGTGGGCGGAAACAGCGCCTTATCCGCGTCTCGTGAAAGGCTTCCACCTCCTACGAACCTATCCGGACAAATCACCGGAGTTATACAAAATTGACCTCCAGTCGAGTGAAATGCAGCCCGTTCCGGTCCCCGATGAGTTGAAAAATCTCAGAGACCGCCTGCGGCCGGGTGCGCCGAATTTCCCTTCGATGAAAGGAATGCTCGCGATCATAAGCCCCATTTTGCGTCTGGACCGGCCGTTCGGCATACAAATGCGGACTCGACGGTTCGGTCCTCCCCCCGACGTTTTTGCGACCAGACCCGGGCCGCCCGTCTCTCTGCCGGTTGAAGGCTGGACGCTCGTTGAATTAGAGCGGGAAGTTGTTTTGAAAGAAATGATGCCTGCCCTGGTCGAACGACATTTTTCGGCGGACGACGGGAACGCTTATCGTGTCGCTCTGGTGACCGGTGATCCCCCCCAGGTTCTTTATTCCTCCGAAGGCGCATGGACCGCCGAAGACGTCGCCACACCCGATGTATCGATCAATATTTCCGGAGGACCTCCCGAAGACCGCGGACGTGGGCGGGGACGCGGCCCCGGTCCGCGCCCGGGTGGATTTGGATTTGCGCAGAACAATATGCTCGGCCAGCGCTGGGTTCTTCTGGTCAAGCATCGGCTGGGATCTCTCGAAAGGGCCGTGGAGCAGGTACGCCAGCGAAACATGGCCATCAGCTTCGGAATACTGCTCGTACTCGGAGCGGGCCTGGTCACGGTCGTCATTTCCAGCCAGCGTGCCCGAACACTCGGGCGGCTTCAGATGGAATTCGCGGCCGGCGTGTCCCACGAGTTGCGGACGCCCCTGGCTGTGATTCGCTCTGCGGCGCACAATCTGCGCCGTGGTATCGTCCGCGATAAAGAAGGCGTGGAACAATATGCCACGATGGTTGAAGACGAGGCGCGACGGCTCTCGGATATGGTGGATCAGGTCCTCCTCTATTCCGAAACTCAGTCGGGGCGGAAAAAGTACGCCGTTGCCCCAGTCGATGTGAACGAAATCATCGATAAGGCCGTCCAAAACGTTTCGTCGGCCATAGACATGGAAAAACACCAGCTCACCATGCAAATCGACCCGGATCTGCCGCCAGTGAAAGCGGATGCCGCTGCGCTGACACAATGTGTCCAGAACCTGCTCAGCAATGCCTTCAAATACGGCCGGCGTGGAGATGCGGCGCATATCGAAATCTTTGCCAAGAAAGATGCCGGCGCTCGGGAAGTTCAGCTTAGTGTCTCCGACGACGGGTCCGGCATTGATGGCGTCGATCAGAAGCATTTATTCGAACCATTTTATCGCGGTGTTCGCATTGGCTCGAACGTTCCCGGCAACGGGTTAGGTCTTCATCTGGTTCAGCGCATGATGCAATCTCAGGGCGGAAGTGTGACGTTCACCCCTTCGGGTCAATCCGGTAAGGAGGGCGCCTGGTTCACGCTCCACATACCGGCGTCAGAATGATTCAACGCCGCGTTTTACTCGTCGAAGACGAATCCAACCTACGCCGCACACTCACGGATTACCTCATGAGCGAGGGCTACGCCGTCGACAGTTCGGGCGACGGCTTAGAAGCGCAGGAACTCGCCACGACGCAGTTCTTCGACATCATCGTCCTGGATGTGATGCTCCCATCGTGTAGTGGGTTCGATGTCTGCCGCCATCTTCGTAAGAATGGGATCAACACTCCTATACTTATGCTGACGGCTCGTAGCGAGCTCAACAACAAAGTGCAGGGATTCAAATCCGGCGCCGACGATTACCTGACCAAACCCTTCGAGGTACCTGAGCTTCAAGCCCGCATCGAAGCCCTATTACGACGTGCTTCTGTCAGCGCGCGGCCGCAGCTTGAGGTCTACGATTTCGGCCAAATCCACGTGGATTTCCTGAAATCACGCCTCAGCAAGAACGGAGAGACCACGGTACTTGGTGAGCGTGAGTGCCGTTTATTGCGTTATTTGATCGAACGCAAAGGCATAGTGCTTTCTCGGGATGAGTTGTTGCAGGAAGTGTGGGGTTATAAGGAGATCCCTCTGACTCGAACCGTGGACGTTCATATCGCATGGCTGCGGCAAAAGATCGAAGACGATCCCAAAGCACCACAATTCATTGTGACCGTCCACGGTCACGGCTATCGGTTCGCAGGATAGCGGCTTCCGGAACAGGGAACAACCATGCATGTACCGGTGTCTATAATTTCGAACTTAGCACGTTTGCATCTCCTCGAGGAGCGAAACTGTGCCTGCGCAGGCATCCCTAAAGGAGACAAAACATGCTTGAAGATTCGCTTTTCGAATCACAAGGCCGAAGGAGAACTCGGAAGCCAGTCACGGTGTTCATTTCCGTGATTATCCACATCGGAATCGTGGTTGTCCTTGCGCTTATACCTCTGGTCCAAACCCAGGCGATAACAATACCTGTAGTCGACATGTCACTGTGGGCGCCGAAACCAGAGCCACCTCAGTCCATCGAGGTCACAGCGGTCACACCGCGAGTTCGAACTCAAATCGAGATTGATCCCAACGACGTCATTGCTCCGCCGTCGATTCCACCGGAAATTGCCTACGTTATCAAAGAGCCCGTAGCTCCATCTGTAAGTCTGCCGCAGTCCGCAGGAAACGGCGTCGGCTCCATCCTTCGCGATCTCGTCAGCCGCCAGGCTGAAGGTGAAGCGCCGCCACTACCTCCGCCGCCACCACCTCCTGTATCTCCGCAGGAAAAAGTAGAGCCTATTCGCATAAGTGTGGGGGTTCAGCAGGCGAATCTCATTCATCAGGTGCTCCCTGTCTACCCACCACTTGCCAGACAAGCGCGGGTTCAGGGCGTCGTGTTCTTGGAAGCGTTGATAAGCAAGGAAGGGACTATCGAGAGTTTACGAGTCATCAACGGCCACCCGCTTCTTATCCAGGCAGCGTTTGATGCGGTTCATCAGTGGAGATACAGGCCCACTTTGTTAAACGGCGAACCCGTGGAGGTCGTTACGACGGTAACGGTGAACTTCACTTTGCAGTAG
>QHXC01000150.1 GCA_003222815.1 Acidobacteriota bacterium
CATATCGTCTCGTCGCTGGTCTCGCTACAGAACTTTGGCGGGAACTTGGGTGGGTCCTTCGCACCGCTCGTCACAGGAATGTTAATCTCAGCTTCAGGAGACTTCACAGTTCCATTGCTTGTGGCGGCCGGCGCCGCACTCGTCTTCGGATGCGGCTCCTTTGGCTTGATCGTCGGGGATCTTGATCGCGAGTTCGGGGCGCCCAGACATAACCCTGCCACGGTGAACTCGGTCTGATCGCCCAACCCGCGACCCATTTGCTCATAGGATTGACTCCGCCTTGCGCACACTTTCGAGCAGCGATGTGCGCATCAAGAATTGTTTGTGCCGCTGAGGATCGCCGGCTATTACGCGCAGTTCATCCAGGTTTGCCTGCCGAACTTTCGGATCTTTCTCTTCGAGCCGCTTCTTGTTTCCGACGGTGGTCTGCTGGACAAACTCGATGTTGATGGGGCGGCGGCGCCGCTCGTAGCGGTCCAACAGCGAGTCGTCTGCTTGTCCGGTCACGACCTGATGCAGCGTGTCGACAAGCTCCATCGCGTCGTGTATACCGCAGTTCAGCCCCAGCCCTCCGATCGGGTTATTGACGTGGGCCGCGTCACCGCCCAGGAAAATACGGCCCACTCGAAACTTGACTGCAACGCGTTGGTGGGTTTTATAAAGGTTCCGGTGCGCAACCTCATAAGGTTGGGGCAACGGGAAAACTCCTTGCAATCGCGCGTGAACAGAGTCGTCCGCCAGCACCTTCTCGTCGGTTTCGTCAACGCGTGTGGGAAACACTGCCCGCCAGCGGCCTTTCAAATCGTCTCCGGCGACCTTGAATAGATTGACCCATTCGTGCGGGTCGGCAAAATAATTCCGATAGCAACAGTCGAAAATCCGCTGGAAGTCATTCAGAGTCGTAAGCACCACGCATCGCTCCGGCCACGTGTAACCTTCGAATTCAATATCGAGTGCCTTACGGACTGTGCTGCGTCCGCCATCTGCGCCAATCAAGTAATCCCCGGAAATCTGCTCGGCGCCATCTATCCCTTCAACTGTTACAGTAACGGAATTCCCGTCCTGGCAGACCGCTGTTGCGCGAGCATTGAAACGCACGTCCGCGTCCGTATATTCCCGGAGTCGGGCGATGCCCATGTTTGCGAGCTTATGTTGCTCGGTCTGCACCACGAACGGAAATTTCGTCTCATCACGCAAGAGATCGTGATCGAATTCGCAGATTCTGGTGCTTGTAGGCCGGTCCCAGAATTGAAAGTAGCGTGCAACAAGCCCCTCGGCGATAAACTGGCCGATCAACCCCAGCCGGTCGATCATCTCGAGCGTCGCCGGATGGGTGGTCGCTGCACGAGGACTCTCGTCTACGGCTGGCTCAGCCTCAAGCAGGATGACAGAGAACCCTTTCTGGGCGGAGGCAAGTGCAGCAACAACGCCGACCGGCCCCGCGCCAACCACGATGACACGAGACCGTTTCATCTTAATGACTGCCCTGGGAGAAGTCCTGCAGGACTCGGCACTCGGCAACTCGAACTCTCTTGATCGGCGCCGGAGTGTTGCGGCTTCGTCCCACGAATCTTGGCACAGCGTCCGTGACAACCGCAGCGACCGCGGGAATGTCGCCGTTCCGCAGCGCATCCAGCGCCGTTTTTTGCGATCCGCCGGCACAGGCATCCAACACGACCACATCGGCATCGCATCCAGGCTTCAGGAATCCACTGTTCAGCCGATAGACGCGGGCGTTGTTGCCGGTTGCCGCCGCAATAGCCCATTCCACCGGCATGTCCGAGAGGCTTGCCAGATGCGTGATCGTATAAAGCATGCCGAGCGGCATGATGCCGCTACCGGTTGGTGTATCCGTGGCGATCAAGAATCGATCGAACTGATCTGCCTTACGTACGAGATTGCCAATGAGTAACGTGGTCCGGACGTTTCCGGCGGTGACAACCTGTAAAGCAATGTTGCTTTCGTTGATGAGACGTGGGTATTCATCGTCCGGTAATGCGACGGGGCCGCCATTCACATGGAAAGATACATGAGGCTGCATTGCGAGAAGGTGCTCGGCCCAGATGCCCTTCGAGCCGGGAATCGATGATCCGCCGGTATGAACGGTCGTGATCATGCCGTACTTTTTCGCCCACGCGATCAAGGGAACATAATCGAACGGAGTCTCGACTGCTCCGAATCCCGCCTTTGTGAGCCATACGCCTTTGGCTGCGACTTCCTTGAAGTCCTGCTCTTGCAGACCGGGCTCCAAGATCATCGACCCCGCGTAAACACGCATCCCGCCAGGCCTGTACTTCTCGTAGCACTTGAGGGCAGCTACTGCCAGCGCCTTGACGCCTTCCGGATCCGTAGGCCGGCCTGGCACGTGTACTTCGGAAGCGCTGATCCCCGTGGTGATGCCACCGTGTACATAACTGTCAAGGAAGCCAACGGTCTTTTGCCGTGGCGTATAGTCTCCGAACGTGTTGTGCACTTGAGAGTCAATGAGGCCCGGAATCGCAGTCGCGTGGTCTGCATCAATCACAACATCACAGCCCGCGACCTCTTGAGGTGATAACGTTCCAACCTTCACGATCTTTCCGTCTGCCATCAGTATGGAGTCACCATCTCCAAAAGGCTCTCTCCAATCGCCAGAGACGATCGTCGCCAGGTTTACTATTGCGGTCCTCAAAGCGTTCTCCTTAGCGTTGGGCTTTAGGCCTGGGCCCCGTTCCTTTGAAAGGCGCGGACGGGGTGGTTCGTTCAAACTCCAAAACAATTTCTCTTGAACGAACCATCTTGACACGCTTCAACCGGCCGAGCCTTGTCGAACCCCGTGCTTAGCAAAGACAAGGCGCCTCGCCTTGAACCAACTCTCCTGGGCCAGATGTCCGGGCCAGTATGAGGCGCGAGCCCACCCAGGCTCGGGCGACGCCAGATCACGCGGGTCAGCCAGATAGTGCAGTGACAGATGCGTGTAGTTTTCCGGCTCGCCTTCAATAATGCGGAAATGGCGCGCCATCATCCAATCTTTGCGTTCCCGGAGGGCTGGTGTGTAGTCCTTCTCATACCAGTTGTTGAACTCCGGCTGACGTTCCAGAGGAATACTGAAAAAATCCACGTAGAGATATGGCGCGTCGATCGGCCCTGCTTTTGCCGATGACTCCCTGGCGTGCGTACCGATCTGTTCACCGATATAGCGCGTAAAACCTGTGACGCTTCGCAGCATCCGTATGGAGCGTTCACTCGGAAGATATCGCTGGGCGCTAAGAAACCCGGGAACGCCCATTCGCAAAGGGATGTGTTCGTGGTCGTACCAGTCGTTGAACTCGGATTCATAAGAAAGATCTGGGATCATTTCCGAGAACAGTGCCGAACTGCCTTCCGCGATGCGGGTCTTCATCAGCGAGCTTCTGCGCGCAACTCTATTTTCGTCGCGCGAATCAGATCTCCAGCTTTCCGGTGCTGTCGCCCAAGCTGTCCTTATGGACTCCGAGTTTGTCCAGCATGCTCAAGAGGAGATTCGACATTGGGGTGTGGGCCGCAGCCACGATGTGACGGTTACCCTGAAGCTGGCCTGAAGCGCCTCCCACAAGCACGATGGGCAATGGATCGTGATCGTGCTGGTTCCCGTTGCTCATGCTGCTCCCGTAGAGAATCATCGAGTGATCGAGCAGTGTGCCGTCGCCGTCGGGCGTGGAAGCCAGCTTGTCGATGAAGTAGGCCAGCATCTGGACGTGATACTTGTTGATCAAAGCGAAATTATCCATGTTCGCCTTGACGTTGGCATGGTGCGAGGCGCCGTGGAACCCACCGCGATTGCCACTCTGTGGATAACTGGAGGGGCTCAGGTCTTTCGCAAACATGAGCGTCGAAACACGGGTGATTTCGCTCTTATAGGCCAGCGTCAGCAAGTCGAACATCAATCTGAGATGGGCTTCAAACGCCTCCGGCGTACCTACGGGTGCGTCGGGCACATTTTCTTGGGAGCCGGCCTGGGCTTCGGCTGTTTTGATGCGCCGCTCGATCTCGCGAATGTCGTCGAGATAGCCTTCAACGCGGGCGCGGTCGGACGGAGGGAGGCTCTGTTGAAGAGCGGCCGTCTGCCGGCGTATCGAATCGAGAATACTGCGGTCCTCGCGCTTTCGAGCGAGGCGCTGCTCGGTGGTGCCGCCGTCGCCAAACAGTTTCTCAAAGACCACCTGAGGGCTGTTTTCCATGGGTAGAGGAACCGTGGGCGTGCGCCAGGAAATCGTATTGAAGTAGGCGCAACCATAACCGGCGCCGCAGCTCAAGCTAACGTCTTCAATGGCAAGCTCGATGGACGGCAGAGGCGTGTCCTGCCCGATCTGCGCTGCGGCCATTTGATCGATCGTCGTACCGACCTTGACGCCGCCTTTCTGAGGAGAAGCGCCGCTGAGGTATATCGCCGCGGAGCGCGCATGCTCGGCACCGGCGTCCGCGCCCGTAGCACTGGCGTGCGCCAGATTGCTCACCACACAAACACGATCGCGATACTTCTCAAGCGGGCTGAGAGTCTCGGAGAATTGAAAACCTTTGCCCTCGGCAGCCGGTGTCCACTTGTACATCGTCGCGCCGTGCGGAACATAAATGCATCCTAGACGCGTCTTTGGACTGGCGACAGTATTTCTCAAAGGCGTCTGCGCCGGCAACATGGATTCCAGGAAGGGCAACGCGATCGTGACACCTGCGCCGCGCAAAAACGTTCGCCGGCAAAGATGCTTTTTCGTGATGAACATGACGGCTCCTTATTAATAGTGGTCGCGTTCAAAACATTCGTAGACAGGCTAAAGCCTGTGAAGTATGCGCATTCAATCTTCCTAAACGCGTGGGCGGAGCAGACTCCCCTCCTTGGCAAAGACTTGGCAAAGGAGGGGTGGACGCGCCATCAAGAAATATCCCCGTTCCTTTGAAAGGCGCGGACGGGGTGGTTCGTTCAAACTCCAAAACAATGCTCCAATCTACTCCTTCGCTGCCAACTTCACTCTCATTTGGAACGGTTGGCTGTTCACTATAGCCAGAACAAGCGACGAAAATCGATAGTCATTGCGTGCCGCCTCCCGCGTAATCGCGCGAACGGCGGGCATATCGTAGTGATGGGCCGCCCGGCCGACGGCATACATCAGGAGTTTTTCGGTCATGGTCTGGACGATCGCATCAGGATAACGTAGAAGCGCCTTCCGGAGATTCTCAGCGCCGTCGATTGCGGTGCCGTCGACGAGCTGGCCCGACGCATCGATCTTAAAACCCGAATCGGTGGTGCGCCAGCGGCCCACGCCGTCGAAGTTTTCCAGCGCCAGGCCGATGGGATCCATGATCTGATGGCAGCCTTTGCAAGGTGGATTCGTGCGGTGCTGGATCATCCGGTCGCGAACCGAAGCGGCCACAGCGGTAACACCCTGGCCGGTGGTATTCTCCGGAAAAGGTGGCACGTTGGGCGGCGGCAGCGGCGGCGGAGTTCCGAGTAGATTCTCGAGGATCCACGCGCCACGCGTTACCGGAGAAGTGCGGTTCGGCGCGGAGGTCACCGTCAGAATGCTCCCTTGTCCCAGCAGTCCTCTGCGCGCCTCGTTCTGAACAGTCACACGCCGGAAGTCGCTGCCATAAACGTTCGGGATTCCGTAGTGCCTGGCGAGACGCTCGTTGACGAACGTGTAATCCGCATTCATCAAATCGAAAACGTTTCGATCCTCACGCACGATGCTGTCGAACAATAGTTCCGTCTCGCGCTGGAAGGCCTGCCGCAGATTGTCGTCAAAGTCGGGGAAAATAAGCAGGTCGGGATTCCTGTTCCGCAGCTCGCGCAAGAACAGCCACTGTCCGGCGAAATTGCTGACCAGCGCTTCCGAGCGCGGATCTTTCAGCATCCGCCGCACTTGTTGCTGGAGCACCGCAGGATCCTTGAGCTTGCCCAGCTCGGCGGCCTTCAGGAGTTCGTCATCCGGAATGCTACTCCACAAAAAGAACGACAAACGCGAAGCAAGCTCCAGGTCGTTAATACGATACGCGGCGCCGGCCGGTATGTTGGCCGGATCCCGTTCCAGCCGGAATATAAACTCCGGGTCTGCCAGAATCCGGCGGAGCGCCATTTCGATGCCTCTATCGAAGCTCCCAGTTTCGCGGGCCGCGCGGTAGAAGGTCAACAGACGGTCAACGTCGGCGTCTGTAACCGGCCGCCGGTAGGCACGCCGAGCCAATGTTGCAATGATCTTTCGCGCGCAGGACAGTTCGTCGCTGGCAGAGGACGCAGGCGCTGGCTGGCATAGAAAGACACGGGCGCGGCTGGGCGTGTTGCCGAGGCCGCTTACATTATACGGACCAAGGATTTCCACACCCGACAAATGAGGCACCGTTGTGTACCCGAATTGAACGCCGGTTTGCAGGTCGGCCGTGGTTGCCTCGAACCGTTGAACCAGATCATCTACGGGTGCCGAGGTTCTGTGGATAAATGTAACGATGATGGTCTGCGGCCCCGCCTTCACGGGAAGCCGAACTTCAAGAGGAGCTGCGGGCGGGATTGGAGTCCCCGGCGCTACACGTATGTAGTAATAAGGTACAGACTTCAAATCGAGTAGCGCCACCCTCTCGCCGTTGAGGCTCATCTCAAGTTGTTCACCCTTCGCTGCCCCGCCGTACTCTGGTCCGAAATTAACTTTCAAGAGGGAGAACTTGAAGAGGTATTCGCCGTCCACCGGAAAATGATGTCGAATTCGAATTCCACCACGCGTTCCCACCGGCAACCCTTCGATGTGGTGATCCTGGGTGAGATCGCCGCGGACTTTGTAGGTTGTTGAGATGGGACCGACGTCGGTATTGCCCACGGCGAGACGGCTGATCTTCGCGGCCGCACCGATGTATCGTTCGATGAGCGCCGGCGACGTTCCCAAAACGTCGGCGATGTTGTCGAAACCTTCCATGGAATCATCCGGCGGCAGCATCTTTGACGTATCGACGTCGACGGCAGTCAGGTCGCGGATTGCGTTGGCATATTCGCTGCGATTGAGGCGGTGCAAGGCGGTCATTCCCGGATTTGGCTTCTCCAGCGCTGCGCGATCTATCGATGTTTCGATCGACCGTCGCAAGCCGTCAAGTACCGCACGATCCGGGCGGGGCGCCCGTGTCGTTGTGACAGGTGACGCAATACCGATTGAGAAGCTCGCGTTGGGAAGGATCAGGAGACGGACTGGAGGACGCCGGCTGTCCCTGCTGCGCCTGCATGGGTGTGAGGACGAGTCCTGCCATGAGAATCGCGGTCCCGCTAATGGTGAAGAACCTCTTCATGCGATCAGTCCGGTTTTCCTCGGTCGTTTCCCGTAGCCCCGCTTATTAATTCCTGCAACAGAGCGATTGTGCTCGGTTTCCGCACAGGCGGCTGAACAGCCAGGAAAACGCCCTCGGCAAAGGTCATCGGCGTACGTCCTTGTTTGTCTTTTACGTCAAGCTTCGCGCCATTTTCGGCCAACAGCTTGACCATTGCGTCGAATCCCCGGTTCGCTGCGCCGTGCATGGCTGTAAAGCCCTGCGAGTTGGCCGCATTCACGTCGGCCCCTCGCTGCAGGCAGAGACTGGCGGCTTCCAGATACTCGTTGTTGGATCGGCTGAAGGTTTGGGCCACAACCCAGTTGACTCCAGCCGCGGCCATGAGGGCGGTCGAACCCTCGTTCGTGGCGATGTTGGGATCAGCGCCATGCTCGAGGAGGAGACGCATGAGGGTGATATCGCCGGCAAGGGCCGCCCGCACGAACGGTGTCTGGCCATCGAAGCTCACCCAGCTCGCACTGCCCTGCATGAAGCCGCGCACTGGCGTCGTATTGGTTCGCAAGTTCGGATCGGCACCCCGTGCCAGCAGCGCTTGGATCAAGTCCATGGGGTCGCGGGCGTCCGGCACTGGAGGTGGACTCTCGCGCGTGAAGTCCGGATTTCGCATCTCGACTGCCGCGAAAAGAGGCGTTCGCTTGTAAAAATTGTCGGCTGCGTTCGGGTCTGCGCCTTTTTCAAGGAGGAACAGAGCGAGTTCGATGTGATTGTTGGTGATCGCGACTACCAAAGGTCGTGTTCCGTTGGCAGACGGCCGCTCCAGGTCCGCCTTCGAGTCCACCAGGATGCGGGCCATTTCCAGGTTGCCTTCTCGGGCCGCGAACAGTAATGACGTCATCGCTCCGGAGGGACTAGGCACGGCGCGCGGCCTGTAAATCCCCGAACCGTGTGCACCGATGTCACCCGAGGCCGCCTGCGGGACGCCCGTCGTCCCATCGGGCACACTCACGTTTGTTTGTGCGTTGATATCGGCGCCATTCGCGAGCAGCAACTGGACGACTGCTGGATGGTTTTCCACTACCGCCCACATCAAGGCCGTCTGTCCACGCACGCTTTCCTTCGCGTTCACTGCCGCCCCGCGGTCGAGAAGAAGTTTTACAGCGTCCAACCTGCCCGTTCTGGTGGCGGTCATGAGGGCGGTTTCTCCGCCCGGATTGGCCGAGTTGGGATCCGCCCCGGCTTGCAACAATGCGTCGATCATGGCTGCATTTCCATTGACGCCACTAAAGTAAAGCGGCGTCACGCCGTAGCGCGTAGAAGCATCGACTTTTGCGCCCGCGCGAATCAGCAACTGAGCTGTCTCCAAATCATCCTGACGGACTGCCCAATGAAGGGCGGTCATACCGTCGGGTTGGGGCGCGTTCACGTCGATCTTTTGCTGGAGCAGAGAGCGAACCGTATCTCGATCCGCTCGCATCACTGCGTCCGCCAGGCGAGCATCTCCGCCAGCGGCGTCCAGGCTGACAGCCGAGAGCAATACACCGATCCACAATCCAACGCCAAAACTCTTCTTGCGCATAAGCGAGGGCCTCCGGAACGTCTTCAGACCGACCCCAAAAACAGTCTACTCGAACAGCGGATGCAGTTTATCTTATCACCGTGTCTTCGACAATTTTGAGAACCTCGGACCTCAAGGAAAACGCGACGTAGCACCTCATGTAGAATAAAGTGCGTGCACCAATACGACATCGCGATTATCGGCGGGGGCATTGTCGGCCTCGCCACAGCGAATGCCTTGCTGGATCAGAGTCCCCGCCGCCGTCTCATTCTTGTCGAAGCTGAGCCCCGGTTAGCTTCTCATCAGTCGGGCCATAACAGCGGCGTTATCCATTCAGGTCTTTACTACAAGCCTGGCTCTCTGAAGGCCCGGCTTTGTGCTGAAGGGCGCGAGGCCATGTACCGGTTCTGCCAAGACCGCGGCATTGCGCACGAACGGTGCGGCAAAATCGTCGTCGCAACCGGGGAAGAGGAGTTGCCGCGCTTACATTCGAGGGTTGTTTGTGCCCCAGACCGGCATTGTCGATTACAAAGCTGTAGCGCTTACGCTCGGACAGATAGCTTCGCATCGCGGGTGTGACGTGAAGACCACCGCCCGGTTGGTCAGCTGCCGGCGCTCGGACGGTAGACTTGTTCTTCAAACGAACGCCGGAGAATTTCAGTGTGACGCTTTAGTGAATTGTAGTGGATTGCAGTCGGATCGTGTTGCTCGAATGTGCGGCGTCGATCCCGGAGTGCACATCGTTCCGTTCCGTGGCGAGTATTACGAGCTGAATCCACCGCGTCAGTCGCTAGTCAAAAACCTAATATATCCCGTTCCGGATCCGCGATTCCCGTTCCTGGGAGTTCACTTTACCCGCATGATCGGCGGGGGAGTGGAGGCGGGTCCTAATGCGGTCCTCGCCTTCAGGCGCGAGGGCTATCAAAAAACCGACTTTCGGTTAATCGATGTGGCGGACGCGCTCGCTTATCCGGGATTCTGGAAAATGATCGCACGATACTGGAAAACCGGCGCTGGAGAATTTTGGCGCTCTCTGAGCAAGAACGCGTTTGTGTCCGCGTTACAGCGTCTTCTGCCGGACTTGAAATCTGAGGATCTCCGGCCGGGCGGGTCCGGCGTTCGCGCGCAGGCCGTCGATCCGAACGGAAATCTTCTCGATGACTTCCATGTCATCCGCGCTGAACGCATGATCCACGTTCTCAATGCGCCTTCCCCTGCGGCCACATCGTCGCTTAGCATCGGCAAAGCGGTCGCCTCCATGGCCTGTCAACATTTTGATTTCGACTGATGTGAAGTCCTCAAGCCGACCCCCCGTCGCGGAAAGTATCACTTCGCAGCCAACCTAGCACATTCGGTTTTCCAATACGGATCCCCGCTCGCTCTTCAACTCCATCGGTCAAGAAAAATGTTCCGGTCGTCGCTGGGCTGAGTCGTCTCTGCCCATCTGCAACCCGCCCAGGCCGGAACTGTCGAGAAAACCGCAGAAGCGGGTCAAATTTTTGGCACTTTGGGGACCACCGGACGGGGCCAGAAATCTAAGTCATTGACTGAACGGGCGGAATACAAATGGCACCAGCCCTGCCCTTCACTGGTGTCAGAAACAACCCATTCATCATCACAGGCGCTCCATGAAGGGAGGACACTTGCATTTTTTTGAAAATGTTCGCTCGGACGAGGCTAAGAATCTTCAAAGACATACGACACGGAAAGTCGTTGGTTTCCTGCTCGCTCTCTCCTTTACTTTTCCAGCTTCACTGAATTTGACAAGAGCAGCAGTCCAATCGCAGCGAGTCTTTCTGGCTCCGCCACCACCCTCCGCTGCTAAAATCATCGATAAATGGGCGGATTACTACGGAGTAGATAAACACCTGGCCGTCCGTATCGCCTTTGCCGAATCCGGTCTCAACTGTAATGTTCAAAATAAGGACAGTTCCGCGGGTGGCCTCTTCCAGTTCATAAACGCAACATTCTTGAGCACTCAAAAGAGGCTCGGAAAACGCCAGGACATTTCCAAAAAATACGACTGTGATGAAAATGCCGAACTAGGCATTTACCTCCTCTCGAAAGGAGAATTACATCACTGGGACGCCTCTCGATCGGCCTGGGATCGAACCCCAATCCGGGAATCGGCCCTGGAGTCAGGGTCTTCAGACTCGATTGCTAGTGATTAGTTAATGGCTCAATGCACATCGATGTTGGCGGTTGCGTATCGGCGATCGGAGAATTCATATTGAGGACAAAACACGCAGGCTCCGGCTTGCTGGTTTCTGAACATCGCCAATTCGCATTCGCCGATCGCCACTGTCTAACAGCCATGTGCAATCAGCCAAAGCATTTGCTGAGGATATTGCACATCTTTGTTGCGTACCTGATGATTGGCGATTGGAGATATTGCAGATTTCAGATCTAGCTGCGTGGCCGTCCCCGACTTTTTGTGCAAAGCCGGATCTGGCGAGGAATAGACATCGCCCTGCAGCCGCACGGTTAACGACGGTACGGTGGGTCCCCAGGAGCAGGTGTGCCCGCGCCGCCGCCGCCGTCCCAATCTTTTTCGACACCGTGGCCTCGGGCTAGATCACCATGCATTGGCGTCACAAACCCGAGAAGACAGCCGTTGGAGCCGTCTCTGAGCAGATGGCACCGGACTTTGACGCGGTCGCCCGGTTTGACGTCTTCACGCTTGATGCCGACGCGCGTGAGCCCACCGGGGCCCGTCGCTTCTAGAGCCCAGACTGCCGACTCCCCTTTATCGTCCTTGACTTCGAGGTAGAGCCAGGAATGCGGAACGAGCAAATGCAATTCCGTGACCTTCCCTTCCATGGTCGTCCATTTCGTGGTGTCATAGTTGCCATGGGAATGGTGAGCTCGAACCGGCGAGACTAAAAGAACTGCACACACGGCCGCAAGGCCCAAAGATCTGACTAGCATGGTCACCCTCCTCAAATTAAAAAAGTCTGCCCGACCATCGTTATTGGCTCGCGCGGCCGACGGTTATCTAGCGCGCGGCGGTGGGGGGGCCGGGAATTTCCATTCCTCACTGTATCCGGTGGTGTAGTAGGTCCGATAGCGCAGCGGCTTTCCCTCTTCATCAATGAATTGCAGCGATTGCTGAAACAGCCCCGGCGCCGGCGCACCCCGAGGCACGGTTGCCTCCAGAATGTAAAGACGGGTGCCATGCCTGTGGATCGCGGCGAACGTATGGGATCCATCGGGATTGGTCAGTTGGAGTCGATGGCCTTCAATCAGGTCCGACACATACCACGCGTAGTGGGTAACCTTGGCGTTCCTCTGAAAGAACTGCCACGACGCGTAGACGATCGATCCTTGCACATCACCTCGCCAGTCGTTTTGGCAAGCGTCGCCTTCTCCCCCATTCTTCTTGCACTGCTCGGCTCGCGCTGTGTGTATTTTTTCGGCGTCGGCGTAATTGACCACAGTGACGGAGTAGCGGTTCGGGCCATTCTCGACGCTATAGAGGTGCCCCGGTAAAGTGATGCCATACTCCGTCGAGTAAGTGATGTCCTTCAGCTTGGGTTCACCCGGGAAATTGACATGAAAGAAATCCGTCCGACTGGTGTAATCAATCCAGTCTTGAGCGAGCAAAGGCCCCGACAGAACCAGGATCAACGCTGCCGTAATGAGGGAAATCCTGCACATGATCTATCCTCCCAACCTCCTCACCGGTCGTAATACTGCCAGAAAAAAGGGCCGCGCACAAATTTTCCGTGTGCACGGACATAGGCCAAAGCGCGGACCCCAGTAAACCAACCTGATAAGCATTGGTACCCGGCTCGCCGCGAGGTCCGGGCCTATAGGGAGTCTCTGTTGGCGCGAATACGGGCGGTGAAAAACCGCCCGGACAGTGGCATCGTCCGGGGCTAGGACGAAATGGTTCGGAGGCGGGGGACGAGCCTTTGGACGTTTTCGTAGTAGATGGCGCGCAGTTCGGCTGGGTTGAATATGCCGCAGTTCTTTACGCCCTCCGCAGTTTCCGCAGACGAAAAATACGGATAATCGGATCCAAACACCATGTGCTGCACCGACCACAGCGATTTTGCCAATCTCATCTCATCCGGGTCATATGTTTGGGCCGTATCGTAGTAGAACTTCTTGAACTCGGCTGCTGTGCCTTTGTAGTTCGGCGTCGTCGGAGTTGGCGCCTTGCGGTGGATCAAGGACCTGAAGTAAATAACTGGCCCTGTACCGCCCGAATGAGAAAAGATCCATGTGATGTCGGGATACCGCGTGGTCGATCCTCGCAGACCTGAGTGGCTCCCTGTTGGCACTTCAGATTGGAGGGGTGGACATAAATGACCGCTTTCCGCCGATTCAATTCTTCGTAAATGGGGTTGAACATCTCGTCGCCCTGAAACTTGTCGGTGCCGTTTACAAAGTAGTTGGTGATCAGGCCGAATCCGTCGGCCTTCAGAGTGTCCATGGCGTACTCGATTTCTTTCAGAGTGCCATCGATGTCGCGCATGGGCAACGTGGCCCACATGCCAAACAGCTTGGGATAATCGGAGCGGATTTTGGCGGCGTACTCGTTGGAGACTCGCGCCATACGTTTCCATAGTTCCGGCTTTGGTCCCCAGTTGGTCGTGCCGGGCACGGAGGTCATGCCCATAATGCCCCATTTGTCATTGTCTTCGACAGCCTTGGAGAGATTCCACGGCGTGTGTTTAGGATCCCAGAAGATGGGAGTACCCGGATTTACCTTGAATCCGTTTTCTTTTCCAATTCCCATAAATTCGGGCGACCACAGATGGTAATGCACATCGATCGGGCGTGTATTTCGAGGCTGAGCTTGTGGCGCTCCGGTCAACAGATCCCTGCCGCTGAAAGCGGCTGTTGCTCCTGCGGCCGCAGCGGCCGTGAGAAACTGACGTCTGTTCAGACGGGAATGGTTCGATACGAAATTCATGGCCACGTTTCCCTCCTGATTTGAACAATGAATTGCCGATGGAATGCCTACGCTATCACTCCGGATGTTATTCGGAATCACGTATTAGGAATTCGCGCGAACCCCTGGGATGTTCAGCCGAATTCGGGCTAAACTCCTTTTAATAGTAATGTAGAGAGTCTTGCTATCCGCATCGCCGAAGGCGAGATTTGTCGGCCCCATCCCGACCCCGTCCTCTAAGGTAAAAATCGTACCTAGATGTTTGCCATCTGGTGAGATCACTCGCACTCCATGACTGGATGCAGTGGCACAATAGACATTCCCCCTTTTATCAAGTTTCATACCATCGCAACCGACGGAGTCGAACTCCCGACGATTGGCAATCGTACCGTCCGGGCGCACGTCGTAGCGCCAGATTTTCCCTCCGCCCACATACAGAGTCTTTTCATCCGCAGTAAAGGCGATACCATTGGGCTGGACTTCCTTTTCAAGCAATTCCACCTTGCCGTCTTTCACCCGATACACGCCGCTGAAGTCTATTTCTTGTGCGGCCCCCGGATTGCGTGAGCGTGGATCCGTGAAGTAGATCCATCCATCCGACTTCGCTACCAGGTCGTTCGGACGATTGAGTCGCTTCCCCTCATAATGGTCGGCCAGGACCGTCCGCTTCTCGCCGTCCTTCTCGAGACGAACGATCGCGCGGTCCCCTTGTGCACACCAGACGATCCTACCTTGTGCGTCTAAAGTGATCCCGTTTGAGCCGAATGATGTCGGATAGAACCGCCCATTGTAGTTCCCGACGTATCCGGCTGTTTGCAAGCTCGTGGTGTCGGCCGAATTAAAGCCCGTTCGGTCCAAGAACACCGAAAGCTTGCCGTCGGGAGCCCACTTATAAATGTGGTTTGCGCTGATGTCGGTGAACAGAAGGTATCCAGATTGGCCTTCCGTTATCCAGACAGGCCCCTCTGCATTTCCAAAATAATCAGCTTTCAATATTTCTAGCTTTGCATTAGCCGGGACGATCGCATCCAAAGCCGGATCCAATTTTTCAACAACAGGATTGGTATTTGATCTCTGGGCGCTGAGCACACCGAATCCAACGGCTATCACCAACAGAACACAAATCGAAATTTTCTTCATAATGAACCTCTCACGCAGCGGCCTCGAATGGCGGACCCGCGCTCACTGCTTTCTGATGAACACGTTTGATTCGCTTGGATACTCCGATTAAACACAAATGCAAGCTTCTGAAACGCAGACGCGGGCTGGATCGGTGTCGTTATCGAGGCGAAGTTCAATTACTTCGCACCATTCGAAGGCTTCAGCACTCTCTCGTTATAGTATTCCGAATCGGATGGCACGCAGAAATATTCCCAGATCTCCGTGTCCGGCAGCAGAGTGTGCCTGACGACATCTGTCACCCAAGGCTTGAGGTACACCTTCGGATCGATCACGGTCAACTGCCCCTCCAGAATGCCATAGCTGGTCCGCTTCCACCGTTCGACTATGCGCATCTCGCTGGTGTGCGGCCAGCCATTGAGACCCCAGCCCTTTTGGCCAGGCTTGGTCATAAAATTCCCTGCTTCGGAGACCCAGGACCGGTCGTCATAACCGTTGGACTCGACGATGAACGTGTTGTCCGGTTCCCAATGCCCAACGGCCCATCCCATAAACCGGGGTTCCGGAGGGTTTTCCGGAAGCTTGCGCCCATCAGTCCAAATAGTGCGCCAGGTATGTCCCCATTCAATGAACTGCAATACCCTGTCGGGTAGCATCACAAACTCGATTCCATAGTTGTATGTGAACCAGCGCGGCCAACCGAGCGGATCACATTTCAGCATCGGATCTTTCGAATTCGTAACTCTCGTTCCTTCGGGAGGCTTGAAATCGGTCAATGTGGCGTCGAACAATTGTTTTCCGTAAGGCGTCAGACCGGGAAAATTAGGGGGCGCCACTCCGGTACCCGCCATATCCTTCGCGAAGGAGTCATGGACCGTGTCAATTATTGGGGCACCCGGTTTGTCCACGTTGGGCCGACTGTTCCATACTCCCGATAGATCACGCGGATTAAACGGCATGCCCGGTGGGTTATATGTTGCCTCGTGCAGTTGTTGTTCCAGAGTCAGACAATGTGGGCATGTCTTCCAGCCTGGTGGGATGATTTCAGTTTGAGCGAATGCGGCCGACGACAAAGCCAGTCCTCCCGCTAAAGCCAACATCGAGACCATGATTTGGTTTTGCATTGTCTTAACCTTTCAGCGCGATAGTGCAGGCGATGTTTGGGGATCGGTAGCTTCCCGCTTTTCGTTGCGGATCTATTGAGGCGTGAACCTATCGACTATAGTCTTGCCATCCATAGTCGTTATCTTTCTAATCACACCTAGAGGATTACCTGTCAACGATGGGTTCACGGTCAGGATAATTTGGTCTCCCCGTTTGAGGGATTGATTGTTCATGCCTACCTGGATCATCGAGGTCGGGGAATTCATTTCGCCAGCCCATTCCACGGTTTTCCCATTCTTATCGGTCACGTTTCAAACCACGATGACATGAGGGTTTCTCCACCTATATTCCACAACGACGCCCTGTAACACCATCTCCGTCTTGGTGTCATAGCCTGCGACACTGTGGTGCGCCAAAACGAGACCGCCAAACATCGGGAATGTCATTAAAATAAACACGATAACAAACAATAATCTCTGGACTCTCATCTCTTACTCCCTGATGTAAGACTTTCGTGGGATTTTTCGTCGTTTGACGCGCAATATACAACCGGGAGGGAAGAAATACAAGGACCCACCGCCAGGTCTGGCAAAATGTAAGATCCTGCAAAAGGTAAGCAGCGCGGGGAGCGCGCGTTCATTAAATATGTTTGCCCCACTCGTCGGAGGCAACGTATCGAGGTTTTAATCTCTCATGGAAATCTTATTCGCTATTTCGCCTGTCGAGTACTGGGTATTGAACCCGAATCGTGGTCAAGTCTGGGCACCTCTCACCGATCTTGAACAAAGGCCGCCCAACAACGCGATGAACCGGAACCCTTCGCGGCGGAACCGCTCAGGGTTCCCTCGCCGTGCAAAGAACGCGCGGCTCGGCGCGGCTGATCGCCAAGATCGTTCGGCAGCCGCCGTGGCGAGAGGAGTGTGGCTATGTTTGTGATGAAGTCAGCAACGACACTGCGAGTCGCCCGCCCGACAAACCGTCTCGGCGACGTTGTACGGTTCTATCGAGATGGTGTGGGCCTGATCGAGGTCGGATCCTTCCAGGATCACGAAGGGTTTGACGGCGTGATGCTTGGGACGCCGGGTGCGTCTTACCATCTCGAGTTCACACGACAGCGCGGTCACGTCGCAGGTCGTGCGCCGACGCAGGAGAATCTGCTGGTGTTCTACCTTCCAGCCCGAGAGGAGTGGCAGGCCGCGGTCGACCGAATGGTTGGGGCGGGCTACGCTCCTGTGGCGTCGTATAACCCGTACTGGGCTCGGTCAGGTTGCACATTCGAGGACCCGGATGGCTACCGTGTGGTATTCCAGAACGCGGCCTGGTCGGCGTGAAGCATACGTGGCCGAGCCATACGCTTCCGCCGAGCAGGCTGCGGAACAAGCCGCTTCCGCTGTCCCATCCGGCGAAGAGACTTATAGAAAGAGCGTAAGAGAACACGCTGCCAAACCCACGAATCCATAGCCCTTGCAGCTCGTTTTCATTGAACCTCGATCGAACGAAGCATATCATCGGACCCAAATTTCGTGGGATGGACGGTCTTCCGAATTGAGAGGAGGATCCAATGAAGCGTGTTTCAATGAATTTAC
>QHXC01000217.1 GCA_003222815.1 Acidobacteriota bacterium
TCGAGAACGGCCATCATTCCGAGCCCCAGCAAGTCCACTTTGACGATGCCCATGTCCGCGCAATCGTCCTTGTCCCATTGCACGACTGTGCGGCCGGGCATTGTCGCCCTCTCGAGTGGAACAACCGAATCGAGTTGCCCCTGACAAATCACCATGCCGCCCGAGTGCTGGCCAAGATGGCGAGGCAGGTCTTGAAGGCTCAAACATAAGCTGAGGAACTTGCGGATACGCGGCTCACACAAATTGAACCCGGCCATTCGGAACTGCGCTTCAAGCGTGTCGGACGGATCTTTATACTCCCATGAGCTGACAAGGCTCGTCAGGCGATTGAGCGTTTCCGTATCGAAGCCAAGCACCTTGCCGGCTTCACGTGCGGCGGACCGGCCGCGATACGTGATGACATTGGCCGTCATGGCGGCGCCAAGCTCGCCGTATCGCTGATACACGTACTGGATGGCGCGCTCGCGCTGATCGCCGCTGGGCAGATCCAGATCGATATCGGGCCACTCGCCGCGCTCTTCGGAAAGGAATCGTTCGAAAAGCAACTCCATTTTCACGGGATCAACTGCCGTGATGCCCAATGCATAACAAACGGCGCTGTTGGCGGCAGAGCCGCGACCCTGCACGAGGATGTTGTTCTGACGGCAGAACTGAATGATGTCCCAGACGATGAGGAAGTATCCTTCGAGGCCGAGCTTTTCAATAAGCCCCAGCTCACGCTCGATTTGCCGGCGCGATTTCTCGTCATAAGGCCGAAATCGTTCGCGAGTGCCTTCTTCCGTGCGCTTGCGAAGGAATGACGCCATGGTCTCGCCCTCGGGTACGGGATATTTGGGGAACTCGTAGCCGAGATCTTTTAGCGTGAATTGAAGCCGCGATGATAATTCGACCGTATTGGCAATAGCCGCGGGGCAATCCTGAAAAAGCCGCACCATTTGTGCGGGAGTCTTGAGATGGCGCTCGGAGTTCTGCGCCAGCAGCCGGCCGGCGGTTTCCAGTGTCCGGTGATTCCGGATGCAGGTGAAGACATCGAGGATCTCACGCTGATGAGCCGTGGCATAGCGGACACCGTTCGTGGCCAATAAGGGAAGACGAAATGTTTCGGCCAACGCGATGGCTTGCTGATTGATGGCTTCTTCCTCGCGGTCGAAGTGGCGTTGGAGTTCGATATAAACATTGCCGCGGCCGAACATGTGGATGAGGCGATCGAGAGCATGAGGGCCATCCTTGTTCTGAATCGCTTTTGTCAGCGGACCATGGCCGCCACCGGTCAGACAGATCAGGCCGCGGGAATATTCAGCCAATTCGTCTTCTTGAATTGCACCCGTCCCTTTCGGCGCTCGCAATTTCATGCGCGTCATGAGCCGGCAGAGGTTTTGGTAACCCGCGCGAGTTTCGGCAAGAAGAGAGTAGAGGGGGGAGAATTTCGGATTTCGGATTGCGGATTTCGGATTGGGGGAGACGGCGGCTGTGACAGAGACTTCGGCGCCGATGTGGGCAAGGATACCCGCTTTCTCTGCGGCCAGGTGGAAGCGGGGTGAGCCGTAAACTCCGTCGCGATCCAGCAGCGCCATGGCGGGCATGGAATATTCGGCACAGGCGCCGATGAGCTCTTCGGGCAGGGAAGCGCCATCGAGAAAGCTGAAAGCGGAACTGGCGTGGAGTTCAATATAGGCCGAGCTCAATCGTAAGCTCCTTCCGCGAACCAGCGATCGGTATGGACATCATAGTAGATGCGATAGAGGGCAGATGTGGGGGGACCGACATTCAAATTATGAACTTCAATGTCCCATTCTTCCCGATCCCAACGGTTGGGGCGCCACCAGTCGCCAGAACTCCGCCAAGGGCCGCTGAGTTTTTCAATGGGCCCGTGAACGCCATGGAAGGCAATCCAGGAGGGGATGTTGTTTCGGAGTTGAACGGTGGCGTCTAATGGAGGACGAAAACGACGCAGCGCAAAATCCCCTCCTTCAAGCTGATCATTTCGGGAAAGGCGAAGTCCCCTCCTTGGCAAAGGAGGGGTGGCCGCGCCATCAAGTAAATCCTTTGGCTGTAACTTCGAATTTGCGTATACGGAATGCGTCGGGGCGATGAGTGTCGAGTGTCTCCGGCGATCCCACATTCTCTTCACCCACCACTGCGGCAATCCGGGCCAGAGTGAGCTCCAATTTTTCCGGCTCGGGCGAGAGTGGCACAAACAGGCCGTTTTGCGCGACACGGGGCTTGGTGGGAATGGCTTCAACTTTTACTTGTTGGATGGGGGCGCCAGGTGGATGCGCCTCCAGATCGAGGATTAAAAGTTTCGTCAGCAGTTTAGGATTGCGTACGGGAACAGGCAGGCGCAGGACGCGAAGGTAAATTCCTAATGCGAGATGAACTTCATGCGTGGCAAGGTTGCGCGCGCGAAGGCGTGAGCAAATTTGATCGAGCATCCGCGACAAAATGAATGTCAGTGGCTCGATCGTTCCGAGCTCATATTCCAGCTCCATGACCTCCATAAATCGCAGCGCTTCCTGATGTGGAACCAGTGGTCGCGAACCCGCTCCCCGCGCGAGCTTATGCAGGCGGACGCCTTCTTGCCCAAGTCGCTCGGAAACCTGCACAGCGGGAAGATTTCGAAACGCACCCATCGTGCGAATTCCCCAACGATCCAACGTTTCCAGAATCTCCGGCGAAGGCGCCAGAACATCGAGCGGAAGATCTTGAAGCCGCTTCGCTTCGGTGCCGCGGCCAACTACAGTAACGCCCGCAAAGCCACGGGCCGCCGAGATCGCTGCATCCGGATACGATGCAACAGCGACATGGGCCTGTATGCCGGCGGCGCGCACGTGTTCGGCAACTTTTTCCGCAATTTCCGAATACGATCCGAACAACCGCTCCAGCCCTTCCAGATCAAAAACAACCGTACCTGGCGCTGTGTTTTCCACGCGTGGCGAGAATGCGCTGGCGCAATCGGACAATGCGGCGTGAGATTCACCTGAAAAATTGGGAACGTGAATGCAGGCAAACATAAAACACTCATTTCGAAATTCGAAATTCGAATTTCGAAATTGAAGGACGCGTTCGCCGGGAACGAAGAATCTCGAGATTCACATCCATAGCGTTTAAAAGAGTCGACCAATCTGTTCCACGCATCTCCAGCCGCAGAACCAGCGCTGCGGCGGACTTCACCATGCTTTCGGGAGTCATCACGACCAGAACGGTAGGAGTTTTTTCGATCGCGCGTTGAAAGCGGAACCAGGATGCCAGTGGGACGGACCGCAAATACGACAACGAGAGATCGGTCAGATCCATCACCACGCGCCCGAAGCCGCCGCCCTGAAGCAATAGATCGGTAGTTTTCAGGGCTTGTTCGAGTTTGTGGCAACGCACCCACAGCAGCCGCTTTAAATCGAGGTCGGCCGCTATTCCGGATGCCGGATCAAACGCGTCGTTTCCATCCACCAGGGCGCAAACCTCATCGCGTCCCGTCGCTTCAGCAAGAATAGAAAGCATCGCCCTGGTTCGTCCGGAAGACGGCGGGCCAAAAATCTCCGTGATCGCGCCGCGGGGAAGGCCACCAGTGAGAGCATCCACGGGAACAATGCCCGTGGGAACGATTTCGGGGATACGTGTATCAAGGTCGGTAAAAGGCGACGGAATCCGCTCACCGAGTGCAGATTCCAACCGGGCGCGAAGGACAACCGATTGCATAAAAAATAGGCCGAGATCCATTCCGTTATACCGAACATTTGTACGGTATGTCAAGCGGACAACAGATACTGAGCCGCCAATTGCGCGAATTACGCAAATCGGCCTGAGCCTTTCGCGTAATTCGTGTAATTGGCAGCTATAAAGGAAATATCCAAACTAAAACTTGAAATTATTCACGACCGCGATGAGGCCGTCCTTAAAGTGAGGTGAGCACCGACCACTAATACTTTTGTACGCCATACAAATCATACCTTCGGACGTTGTTTCGCGGCACTACATCCCCCACAATCGTCCCACTGTGAATTGCCATTCTTCGTTCAAAGCGTCGATCTTCTTACTTTTTTTCTGCGCGGTCGCCTTAGCCCAGAACCCGGCGGCCAATGTCACTGTGGACGCCAACATCAACCGTCATCCCATTGACCCCAGAGTCTATGGCATCGCTTACGGCACCACAGCGCAGCTTTCGGACCTTAACATTCCGCTCAACCGCTACGGCGGGAACAACACCAGCCGCTACAACTGGCAGTTGAACGCCGACAACCGCGGCCAGGACTGGTATTTCGAAAGCATTGGAGACAGCAGCAACGTTCCGGGCGAACGCGGTGATACGTTCATTTCCGTCACACAAGCTGCGGGGGCGCGGGCCATGATCACGATTCCCATGCTCGACTGGGTGGCCAGGCTGGGCTTGAACCGCAGCAAGCTCGCGGGTTTTTCGCAGGCCAAGTATGGAGCGCAGACCGGGAATGACGCTCAGTGGTTTCCCGATGCGGGCAATGGCATTCTGAAATCGACCAACCAGCCGGTGCTGAACAATGATCCCAACGATGCAAACGTCGGAAGCACGTCGCTGCTCCAGCAACAGTGGGTGCAGGCCATCGTCAACCGTTGGGGTCCGGCTAACAGCGCCGGGCCGCGCTACTACGTTCTCGATAACGAGCCGAGCATCTGGCACTCCACGCATCGTGACGTGCACCCAGTGGGCGCGACCATGGACGAGGTTCTGTCCCGCATCACGGACTACGCCGTTCGGATCCGCGCCGCAGATCCGAACGCCAGCATTGCTGGTCCCGAGGAGTGGGGCTGGAGCGGCTATTTTTATAGCGGCTACGACCAGCAGTATGGCAGCCAGCACGGCTGGAGCTTCCTGCCCGACCGGGCCAGCCACGGCGGGGCGAATTACTTGCCCTGGCTGCTCGGCCAATTAAAGGCCGACGGACGCCACCTGCTGGACATCTTTACCGTGCACTATTACCCGCAGGGCGGTGAATTCAGCAACGACACCAGCACTTCCATGCAGCTCTTGCGCAACAAATCCACGCGGTCGTTGTGGGATCCCGGGTATGTCGACCCCACCTGGATCAACGACACAGTGATGCTGATCCCGCGCCTGCGCAATTGGGTGAACACCTACTATGATGCGGGCACACCTGTCGGAATCACCGAATACAACTGGGGCGCCGAAGGCCACATCAACGGCGCCACCACGCAGGCCGACATCCTGGGCATCTTCGGGCGCGAAGGTCTGGATGTGGCCGCCCGCTGGACGACGCCCGATAGCGCCACGCCGACCTATAAAGCCATCAAGATGTATCGAAACTACGATGGGAATCAGTCGAAGTTTGGCGATACCAGCGTTTCGGCTACCGGGGGCCCCAATCCGGATAACGTCGCTGTGTTCGCCGCGCAACGCACGTCGGACAGCGCGCTGACGGTCATGGTTATCAGCAAGTATCTTTCCGGCAGCACGCCGGTCAACATCACATTAAGCAACTTCGGCAACGCCGGCACAGCGCAGGTGTATCAGTTGACCTCGGCCAATACGATCACGAGGCTGGCGGATCTGAACTTCAGCGGCCCGACGGCCGGGTTCACCGCGCCCGCGCAAAGCATCACGCTGCTGGTGCTGCCGCTGGGCACGCCCAACACGCCACCCACGGCAGTGGCCGCGGCGAATCCAATTTCCGGCATCGCGCCGCTCACGGTCAACCTCAGCTCGGCTGGATCGAACGACTCGGACGGTTCCATCGTTTCCTACAGGTGGGATTTTGGAGACGGTTCCACGGCGAGTACAAGCGCTTCGCCCTCGCACGTGTATTCGACTGCGGGC
>QHXC01000218.1:0-1904 GCA_003222815.1 Acidobacteriota bacterium
CAGCTCCAGGCCGTAGCCTTCGCCGGCCACGAGTGCTTGGAGGAGTGCTGCTTTGTGGTCGATAAACAGTTTCATCATATGAACCATTGTATATCTTTCAACTTCGTATATCTTTCAACTTCTGATGATGCAACCCCATTTCCTGAAAGAAATATGTGGTCAGCACGAGAACGAATTCAGGAGCGTCGAACGCACGGCGCCTTGGACGGGCGCAGAACCAAGCCTTGGCGCCGGTCGCTCACGTGCGAGGTTCTTTTGCATCGCTGGCGACGCATTGTCGAGGGTTGTACCAAACTCCGATAGCCGCGTGATTTTGGAATTCGCCACGAACAATCTACCTACAAGGATTTTTTCAATAACCGAGAACCGTCGAGACGTACAGTTTCGCGTGAGCCTGAGGAAGACGAACGGCAAGGATTGATCTCAACCGTGAGGGGGCTCCTTCTGTTTTCTGCACGTGTGCGATGTGATCGAGAAGAATCTTCGCGTTCGAATAGAACGTCTCGATTTCCAGATGGATTTTCAGGTTCAATTCGATGAGCCGTTTGCTCATTGCGTTTTCTTCGGGAGTAGACTGTCGCGAGCCTCTCTCCTGTCCTTGGATATCCCTTTGAAAGATGGCGTGTTTCTTCCGTTCGAGTTCGGACATCTCCTTTCCCAGCACGTCATACCGTTCCTGAATAATCAGGAGAAACTCATGGTTTCGCTGGACCTTGCCGAGAGTAAATGCGAAACGGTTGTTGTCGTGAAGTTCGAATCGAAATCGTTCGATCGTCACAAAATTGCTTAGCAGTTGCTTGAGCGTGATGCCACTCTTGCTCATGTTTAGGTTCCTGCAAGAAATTATACGGGCTATCGCCCAAATTCCTGAGACGGGCGATTGACACAGCCTGATATAACCGAACACGGGGAAACGAACATGGATATCACGCAGAGTTTGCCGAACGAACAGGCGGTGCTGCAGTTGGAACCTGAAGTCCTCGGAGGCTACATCATGGAAAGCCTCTCAAATCCCAAGGCCGGTCTTCCTTCCGATCTGCATCCTAATAACCTGACATCGCGAATGTGGAATCATTACAAGAGCGAAAAGGTTAACGAAGCCGTCCTGGAAGCCTGGGCTTGGCTGGTTCGGGAAGGCCTCTTAATTCCGAAGAAAGACGGTTGGTACTTCATTGGAAAGCGCGGCCAACAAGTCAAAGGGCGACAGGACCTTGATTCATTCCGGCGTTCAAACATTCTCCCAAAGAATTCGCTGCACCCTGTGATCGCGGCTGCGGTGTGGTCGAACTTCATAATCGGCAAACACGACATCGCAGTATTTGAGGCCTTCAAGGAAGTTGAGGTCGCCGTCCGAACAGCTGGCGGCTTCCAGCCTACGGATATCGGAGTGGACCTAATGAGCAAGGCCTTCAAGGTGGACAATGGACCGTTGACCGACATGTCTTTGCCAGACCCTGAAAGAAAGGCGACGCTATTGCTTTTCGTGGGGGCCATTGGCCTGTTCAAGAATCCATCGAGTCATCGCCATGTTCCCTTAAGCGATCCGCACGAAGCTGCGGAAATGATTTCGTTTGCGAGTCTTCTGATGCGAATGGTGGACGCCGTCGGTCCATGATGAGGGGAACCCATCGAATCGGCAAGTCGGAAGGGGATCTGCTGTATGGGTTCATAACGAGACCGTTTCGAGAATTTTTCCAGTCGCATGACTTGATTGAAGCCATGAAAACCAGACCGGACTCTTCGGAGGGAGAGCCGTCGTCTCAAACGCCTTAATAATGTTGGGGTCGCTGCAGGGGCGGCGCCAGCCAAGACCCCTGCTGGGATGGGTGGCGGAATGCCACCGGCCTGAAGACAGGGAAGGGGCTCCTTCCCTCCAGAAACCTCCGTTGACACAAATACAGCCC
>QHXC01000218.1:1959-7625 GCA_003222815.1 Acidobacteriota bacterium
GACGAACTGGCGGACATAGCCGTGCGCCGGTACGCGCTCGATAGGCTGGTTCGCTACGGGAAGGCCCGCGCAAAAGAGCTGGGTTACACACCCTCCGACGTTGATCGCCTGATTGCTGAATCCCGCCAAAAAAACCGCAGTCGTTAGGTGCGCCGGGTCACATTTGATACGAACGTTTTTATATCCGCCCTGAACTTCGGTGGGAACCCGAAACGGCTGCTCGACATGGCCGTCGCTCGTGAAGTCGAAGTGGCCATCTCCGATCCGATCATCGCCGAGATTGAGCGGGTGCTGCGGGTCAAGTTCAAGTGGCAGGCGGACGAGGTCGCCGACACCCTGAAGCTGATTTCAAGTTTTACGCAACGGGTCGAACCGAAGCAAACCCTTGATGTTGTGAAATCCGATCCCGACGACAACCGCATCGTGGAGTGCGCCGTTGAATCGGGCTCCGAGGCCATCGTCACCCACGACAAAGACCTGTTGCGGATGAAGGAGTACCAGGGAATCCGCGTGGTCAAGGTTCTGGATTTCCTCCGGGAGGGACCTGAGCGGGGCCGGTGAGCGGCCTTCCCGGAAGGCGCGGTGTCAGTCATCGTCTTCCTCTGCCCAAGGATCGTCTCGTGCACTCATTCGCTTTTTTTCAACGCGGTCATGCAAATCGATCATGAGCTTAAGGATATGATCTGCCAATTCCGGTGTGGTGAGGAATGTCCCGCCGTCTTCGTTGCGCCAGCACCAACCTCCACGACTGCCCTGATAGTCGAAATAAAACTCGCGCTCGTTTAGGGGTTCTAGGTTCTTCAGGAAAATCCCCTGGCGCAGGCGGGACACTGAACAACACATTCCACTCACGCAGAACAATCCGAGCCTTGGTGGCGGGAGGACCGGGATATAGGTGAAATTTATGCTGGCTGCGGTTGTGCGAAGGGTGCAGATGTGGCTCCCGTCGCACCCGTATTGCGTGCCCAGGCGCGGAACCTGTTTCGTGAATTCCGCCACGCGTTCATGAAGTGACTGGATGAGCCGGTCTCGCTCTTGCAGAGCTGCTGCTACTCCGTTTTGTTCAAGGAGTTGTTGGCGCTGAATTCGAGCGGCGCTCTCCGTGTCTGCTCGTTTGGCGCGCGTTAGCGCATCTTCCGCATGCAATCCTGGAGACGGTTTTGTAGCGTTTTGTTGTAAGACCCATTGCCTTTCACTAGAATTTTGCCTGCCATGAAACGACACATCATTGTTGTTCTGATTCTGGTTGAAACTGCGGTGCTCAGCGCTGTGGCGCAGGGGCGGCGTGGATCCGGGTTTACCGTCGTGGAGGCCACGATTCCGGAGATGCAGGCGGCGATGAAGAAAGGAAAGGTGACGTCACGGGAACTGGTCTTGCAATATCTCACCCGTATCGCGATCTATGAAGACAAGCTGAAGGCGGTAATCACGGTGAATCCCAACGCGCTGAAAGAGGCCGAAGAACGCGATCGCGAGCGCAAACGGGGCAAGCTGCGCGGACCGCTGCACGGAATTCCCATCGCGCTTAAGGACAACATCCAGACAACACAAATGCCGACGACTGGCGGCGCACTCGCCTTCGACGGTTTCGTGCCGCCATACGAGGCCACGCTTACCAAGAACCTTCGGGACGCCGGTGCCATCATCATCGCGAAGACAGGCCTGACGGAGCTCGCCAACTGGGTCGCCGGCGCGCCGACGCCGATGCCTGGCAATTACAACGCCGTCGGCGGATTTGGCATGAATCCTTACGACCCGCGGCGCGATCCGCGCGAAGCGACGTTCGATGGACGCCCTGCCCTTGGCACCGGCGGGTCGAGCTCGGGGATCGGCACTTCGGCCAACTTCTGGGCCGCGAACGTCGGCTCTGAGACGTCGGGATCCGTCTTGAGCCCGTCGAATCAGAACATGCTGGCCGCAATCAATCCGACCGTGGGCCGCATCAGCCGCTACGGCATCATCCCGATTACCGCCGACGATTCCTCAAGGCCGACGGCCTGAAGGGCGCCCGCATCGGTATTCCCCGCGCCTTCTACTACGACCGCGCCACGCCGCCCGGCGAGCAGGAGCCCCGCGGCGGCCTCAACCCCGAACAAGCGAAAGTGATGGACGAGGCGATCGATATCCTCAAACATCAGGGCGCGATCGTCATTGATCCAGCGGATATTCCAAGCGTCGTTGATAAGGATCCGAAAAATAATCTTCTGGTCTGGAACACTTGCTCGGGTGTGAATAACGGAAAAGGAAAAGATGCCGATTGCTCCATCGTCTTCAAATACGGCATGAAGCGCGACTTCAATCGCTGGCTCGAGACCCTGGGAGCCTCCGCCCCGGTGAAGACGCTCACCGAGCTGCGCAACTGGAATGTCGAGCACGCTAAGGCGGGCGCCGTCAAATACGGCCAGTCGAATCTAGACATCTCGGACGAGATGGACCTGGAGGCCGATCGGGCGCGGTATGAAGCGGATCGGGCGAAGGATGTCGCACTTGCCGGCACACACGGTATCGATGAAGCGATGACGTCGAACCGGCTGGACGCGATCCTGTTTCCTGGAGCAAGCGGCGCGGCGATTGCTGCGAAGCCCGGGTATCCGACCGTGATCGTCCCGTTCGGCCTCGTGCCCAACGCTCCGACGCCACCGTTTCCTGAAGGCTTCAATGCGAAGCCGGCGCCATTCGGCGTCAGCTTCACGGGCATGGCGTGCAGCGAGCCGCGGCTCATCGAACTCGCCTACGCGTTCGAAAAAGCTACGAAACGTCGTGTGCCGCCACCGAGCGCCCCGTAAGTGGCGGGCAAGGGCTGAGTGCGGCCTCTTCAACTGCTTTCGCAGTTCATCTTTTCGCCTTCCGGTCAGTTGGTTCACCTCCCGTGTCCAGCACAAACTCGCGGGACACGCTCAGCTAATCTAGGAGGGGAGTTTTTTAGGCGCACCTCATTTTTCATTTTCGGGGAGTCGAACCGGGACCTGAACCGCCACTGAACAATTCCCGCCCGTCCGGCAGCATGATGGAGCGGCCGTTTGCCACGGTCCCTCCAGCTTTCGCACGAAAGCCCGTGATTTCGACTTGAAGTCCGGTCGGGATCGTGTCTTTCTTCCAGCCCAGCCTGAACAGCGAATTCGGTGCGCCGAGCTCGAAGCGCCAATTGGCGACGCTGCCATCCGGGTCTTTCACGTCAACGTAAAGCCATGCGTGAGGATTCACCCATTCGACTTTCGTGACCGTTCCGTGCACTTTGACCGGCTTGTCGACGTCAAATTCCGCCGCGAATGCGTGATGCGCCGCCCCTGGCACTGCTGCCAGCAGCAGACTCAAACCGGCAACCACAACACAAACCTTCGTACGCATCAGATTAGCCTCCCGTTATCGTCGGTCAGCGGCGTGGTGGCTCGCCAAAAATGTTTACCAGCGTTTGACTGCCTTCAGCGCACGCGAACTCCATTATCTCCGTTCCTTTTTCGGCGCGGGAGAAATTGCCAGCGACTTTCCAGGGCTTCGTAAACAGTTTCGGATCGTCGACAGTGATTTCGTAATCGATCGTGTTCGCATCGGCAATCGTGAAACGTTCAACGGTGTGCAAGGCGTCGCTCAGATATGGTATTTCCCGGGAGTACGCCGTCTTGCCGAAATTCGTGGTGTCGACGATCAGAGTGTTTCCCTCCCAGTGGCCTATCGAGTCTCCCATGAAGAGGCGGATGTTTTTTCCCAGATGGGGACGGCCATCCAGATGGATGATCCTTGTGTAGTGGTTGTACTCCGACAAAATCACCACTGAACCGGGACGTTGCAGAATCTGATATGGGTTATAGCTTACAAACAGTCCGGGCAGGGCACAGCGCGAATTCAGTTCGACGTGCCCGAGATCCGCCGCCGGATTCATCTTTGAAAGGAATTCCCGTCTTTTCCCGTCCTCACCCGGCCGCCACGGAAGGATCTTGTTCGGAGGATCGACAATACCTGACGCGCGCCGTTGTGCCGGTTGGGTTCCACGTACGGCTCCCTCGCCAAATATCCTCGGATATGGCCCGAGGCCGTCCGGGCGATTCGAAACGGAGAGAGGATTCTTTTCGCCGGGATCTATCGGATTGTCGGGTACGTTTGCCTCCAAACCTTGAATGCCGTTTCTCGCATAGAATCCCTGTATATCCGGTTGGCCGTCCGCCGTCCGCGGCGGTGTCCACGACTTGGCCGTATCCGCCGTCTTCGCCACGCTTGCGGCAGGAGCCTGGGCCTGAGACGGCACGGATCCCGCGAGCGATACAATCGCAATCACGGTGATCACGGTACTCGCTGCTAAGAATCTACGTTTCACCTGACACCTCTTATTTTTTGAAGGGAGCGTTTTTGAATCTCTCTTCCTGCAGGTAATAGACGCATTCGTATTCCAACAATTTCGCGTTTTTCTCGACACGACGATAGAGCGGCATGCTGATTTTCCAGGGTCCTGTAAACACCTTCGGGTCCTCGATGGTGGCTTCATAGAGGATGTGGTCGGAATCGGTGAGCGTGTAACGTTCGACGACATGCAACTCATCGCTGTGGAAATTGCCGGCCCGGTCGAACCAGGTTTCGTCGTTGAAATTCCGAACGTCGACCACGAGCGTATTGCCCTCCCAGCGGCCACGCGAGTCTCCCATCCATGTGCCCGGCAAGCCGTCCGGATGCGGACTTCCGTCCAATGCGATAGTTCGCAGCGCATGTGCAAACTCATAAGAGATCGCCATATAACTGCGCGCTTGAACGATCTCAAAAGGAAACGGCATATAGGTCGCGCGCGGTACGCCGGGCAAATAACAGTTGGCTTCCGTCGGGTCCGCAGTCATCCGGTTCGCAAAGTTCTGTTGCTTTTTCGCCGCGGCCCACGGCTGGTAAGGGATTTCATTGCCTTCCACGACGCCTTGCCCAGGTGGCACACCGAGTTGCCCGGAGTGATCTTGAATATCCCAAGCGGCGGTGTTCAATGCCTGCCAAATACCATTCAAGTCCGGTTTCCCATCTGCAGTCCGTCGGGGTGTGGAGACCGCCGCCGGAGTCTGGGCTGCCGCCGGAAGACCGGCGAGCCAAACGATTGCCAGGACAGCAGCAACACCTGTGAATGACCCTCCGAGCTGGTTCATCATGTCATTGGCCGCGAATGTTACCAGACGGGTCTGGGGCGGTCAAGGACGTGACAGGACGATCAGGACGATCAGGACGATGCGTTTTGAGCAGTTACGGTTTGGTACGGCTCGACGAACTGACCAAATGGTCGTATCAGGAACGCGCTAAGGGCTCGCGCAAAAATAACTTGGCAGAATGCGGGCTCGGGAGGATCTGACTAATGTTCAATTCCCAATTCTCAATTCTCATCCGAAAGGAGAAGCGGCCGCATGTGTGCGACCGATGCGGATCCAGACCGCCGTTTCATTTAGTGCGATCTTGTCTTGCATCGGTGGAACATTTGGCGATCCGACATCCACTTCGGATGAGAATTGAGCATTGGGAATTGAGCATTGGTCAGATCCCCGGTCGGATTCAGGGCAGAGGATTCTGCCAAGTTATCTTTGCGCGAGCCCTAAGTGAACAGCATTGGGCCAAGCCCGCGACCACATCTATCGCGTTTTTTTCCTGTAGAAATAAGTTGCCTGACACACCAGAAACACATAGTTTATGTACCAGATATTTCC
>QHXC01000219.1 GCA_003222815.1 Acidobacteriota bacterium
AAAAAGGCCAGCACATCAGCTCGATCAGGGTGAACCTGGTGAATTCCGTGTCAACTGTGATTCACTAAAAAATACGTAGTCCCTCAGTCTCGAGCGGGGAAAATGGGTCAGACCCCCATTTTCCCCACGGAGACTGGGGCCAAAAATAAGAGATAGGGAGGGGCTTTATGACAAGACCTCGCTTGTTCCTACTTTTGGGCCTGGTTCTGGCGTTATTTAACCTCCACGCCGTTGCAGCCGGTTATCCGCTGATTGTTCAGATTTCTCCTACCACAAGCATCACTGCCGTAGCGTCATACCTGGGTGGAACCGTCGTTGACTCAATACCCGAGGCCAACGAGTACCTGCTGCAGGTTCCGGTTGTGCCCGTACTTCAGCCGCTGCCCCTTCTAGGCATCGGTTGGATGGAGTTGAACAGCGGCGTGACTCTACCGCCCCTTCCACACCTAATGTATCTGCAGGTGGCACCGAATGCTGCCGCGGATTGGTACAAGACACAGCCCGCGCTGGTGTTGATCAAGGCGGGTAAAGCACTGGCCTACTCGACGGGCCGTGGAGTGGTTGTGGCCGACATCAACTCTCAGGTGGATTATTCACACCCGGCTCTGTGGGGACACTTGACCAGCGGTTACGACTTCGTCACGAGCAAACCTAGCGGTGCCACGGCGCTGAACCAGTCTTCGGCGAGTTATCTGGATCAGTCTTCGGCCAGTTACCTCGACCAGTCATCCGCAAGTTACCTTGACCAGTCGAGCGCAAATTATCTGGATCAATCATCCGCAAGTTACCTGGATGGGTTAAACCCGGCTTACAGTCACGGCACGCTCTGTGCCGGCATCATCGCCGTCGTTGCGCCCGACGCCATGATCATGCCCCTGCGGACGTTTGACGACAACGGCTCATCCGATCTCTTCATGATTGCGAAGGCGATCCGTTATGCTGTGAAACAGGGCGCACAGGTTATCAACATGAGTTTCGGCACCATAACCGACTCCCAGGCGATTAGCAGCGCCGTTGCGTATGCGCAGCGAGAGAATGCGGCACTCGCCGCTTCAGCCGGCAACCACAACACCTCCAATCCTCAATACCCGGCGGCTTACTCTGGCGTCGCGACAACAGCGGCGACGGATATCCAGGACGTGAAGGCGTCCTTCTCGAATTACGGCAAGCCCGTGTATGTCGATGCGCCCGGCGTGAACATCATCTCGGCTTTTCCTGGAAATCTGTACGCTGTGGTCAATGGTACGTCATTCAGCGCTCCGACCATAGCGGGGACGGCTGCGCTCCTGCGCTCGCAGGAGTCGACGGGAGTTGTATCGAGAGTAGCCGCTGGTGCAATCAACATTGACGTCAAGAATCCGAACTATGCCAACCAGTTGGGCTACGGACGCATCGACATTCTGAAGTCCGTCACATCGAAGTAACTCAAATTCGCCAGTGCGTCTGACGCAGGAGGCAAACGCCCCGAGCTAGGCGATTCGGGAATTCTCGGATTACCTATCAACGTGGTACTTCAAAGGATATTGACATCGTTTTCGAACTCTTCTTATGCTGGTGTATGAACTGATCACGCCAAATACCGTAGGACTTTCACCAGAGCAATTTCTAAATAGCATTGCCTACAAGATCTGGTGGTATATCCTGACAGCCGACACTAGGAGAAGATGGCCTCCGGGGATTGATCAAAGTAACGCTACAGCAATAGGACACTACTCTGGGCCCGCTGGAGCTATTGAACAAAACGGAAGAGGAACTGAGGGCTTGGACGCTCTCGCAGGAACCGTCCGCGTTGGAGCACACGCTTGACGAAATCTGGCAACAGATTCGAGACACACACCTTTATGCGGGGCAGCCTCGCAGCGCAGAGTCCGAGCGGGGCGTCGCGCTGGCCAAAGTTTGTTTTCAAATTGCAGCTTTCTCGGGAAACGAACGGTTGGTGGTGCAGTCCTGCCGGATGCTGGCGTACGGCTTGACGGCTAATGAGCAATACGAAGAATCCCTTGCTTACCATGAGCGTGCTATCCATGGTCTCGATGCCGAGGGAGATGCCAGTCAAGCCGCGCGCGCGCGTCTCGGATATATCGCTGCTCTTTTCCACACTGGGAGATATCAGGAAGCTCTGCTTGTGGCGGCGGTCGCGGAAGACTGGTTCCGGAAAAACAACGATGAAGTTGGGTTTGCGCGACTTTGTAACAACGTTGCGAATCTCTATGACCGTCTGAACGAACACGCCCAGGCCTTCCGTTACCATCTAACGCATTCCGAAATTGTCCAAAAAATCGGTGACCAAGAAGGCCTGGCCAAGTCCTACCTGAATCTCGGAAACTCACTCGCTTCGATGGACCAGTTCGAAAAAGCGGATCAGATGTACGAAAACTCCGAAAACCTGAGCCGGCAACTTGGCATCACAGAACTCTCGGCCCAGGCAAGTTACAATCGCGCATATTTATACTACTTGCGCGGACGCTACAGTGACGCGTTCCGGTCATTCAGCCGGCTTCGTCAGCATTTCGAACGGTCCGGCAGCCGGCGGCATTACGCGCTGTGCGATGTGGATGAAGCCGAGATGTATATCCAGCTGAACCTCCCCAAAGACGCGGCAACCCTGGCGCGGCGGGCTGCCGAACAGTTCAAAGAAATCGGCCTCCACTATGAAGAAGCCAAGGCGACGGCCTTTCTGGGCGTCGCCCTGTTCCAGATGCGCGGATATACCGAGGCGCTCGACGCATTCCAAACGGCTCAGAACATGTTCGAGTCGGAGGGCAATCTGTACTGGAGGGGACTGCTTGATCTCTATCGAGCTGAGGTGCATCTATCCCTCTATCGGTATTGGGAAGCCCAAACGCTGGCGGCGCAGAGCAAGGCACTGTTTGAACGGACGGGCTTTCCTTCAAAGACAATCGTGAGCCTTGTGCTTCTGGGCCGGATTGCTCTCGCAGTGAACGACATCTCCTCAGCCGAAGCCTTTGCAGCCGAGATATCGGCAGTTACCGAAAAGACCGACGTTCCGCTACTGCTCTTTCCGTGCTACTTGCTTTGCGCCGATATTGCGGAAAGAAAACAGGAGTGGGATCGGGCCGAGCAGTTCTACGAAATGGCTGCCAATGATCTTGACCTGCACCAGGCGCGCCTGCACCATGACCTTCTGAGAGTCACCTTCTTCAAAGGCAAAAATCAAGTCTACGACGCACTGGTCTGCCTCGCTCTACAGAAATCCGATCGGAATGAAGCCGCTGCGTCGGCATATACGTGGAGCGAACGGGCGAAGTCGCGCGGGCTGATCGATCTGCTGTCACACCACCTGTCGGCTGTTCAGGGGCGCACGGAGCAGTCCTTACTAGCGAAAATCGAGAGGCTGCGTGAAGAGCTCAACGTCCTGTACGCCAGGTCCAAGCCCGAACTCACGCCGATTCGATCGCAGACCAAATTTGAAAGCATTGCACTGAAGGAAGACGAGCTGACCCGCAGCCTGCGTGAGGTCTCCATCAGGGATCCCGAATACACATCACTGCAACAGGTCTCGGCGACCACGATCGAGACCGTTCAGGAGTGGCTGCCCGATCATACAACACTGGTCGAATACTTCATCGCGCGCGATGAAGTGCTGGTATTCGTCATCTCCCGATCCAGTGCCGAGGTGCACCGGCATCTGTGCTCGCCGGATCGAATCCTGGACATCCAGGATCGCCTGGGATTTCATCTCGACAAATTCGCGCTCGGTGATGACTACTTGCGCAGCCATTCCGATCAGGTTTTCGAAGGGACGAAGCAGCATCT
>QHXC01000220.1 GCA_003222815.1 Acidobacteriota bacterium
CAGCGGAAAGCCAGCCTCAGGCCGTCCGTTGCTGCTCGGAATCACGAAGGCATCGCTGTCTACTGAGTCCTTCATCTCGGCGGCGTCGTTCCAGGAAACGACGCGTGTTCTTACCGAAGCTTCGATCAGTGGAAAAATCGACTACCTCCGCGGCCTGAAGGAGAACGTCATCATGGGCCGTCTCATCCCCGCCGGCACCGGTCTGGAGTTCTACCGCAACGTTGAACTGATTTCGGAGGAACCGGAGCCGGTTCTAGGCGAGGAAGTTTCACCGGAATTAGAACTCGCCGAGGACATGACTGCCGAAGCAGAGCCGCAGCAGGAGCGGTTGACGACGTAGGTCCTCTCTGCCTTCGTGTCTTTGTGCCTTGGTGTTTCTAACCGCCAAGGCACAAAGAGTACAAAGAAAGTCATTGAGGCCTAAGCGAAATTCCAGTAAAATTAGAGGGTTTTCCTTGAGATGACATTTGCAATCGGCAGACAGCTAGAAAATTTAGGAGCTTAATCGTTCGTGCCGACGTTTAATCAACTGGTTCGACAAGGTAGAAACAAACCGAAGTACAAGACGAGTAGTCCTGCTTTGCAGGAATGTCCGCAGAAAAGAGGCGTGTGCACCCGAGTATACACGTCAACGCCAAAGAAGCCGAATTCGGCCCTTCGCAAAGTTGCACGTGTGCGTCTGACCAATGGGATAGAAGTAACTACCTACATCCCTGGTATCGGCCACAATCTGCAGGAACACTCCATCGTCTTGATCCGCGGCGGCCGTGTGAAGGATCTTCCGGGCGTCCGCTACCACGTGATTCGTGGGACGTTGGACGCGGCGGGAGTCTCAAACCGGAAGCAATCGCGCTCGAAGTACGGCGCGAAGCGGCCCAAAGGTTAACGAACAGTTTAATAGATAATATTTTTCTCCCGATAGCTCGGCGCAAAACCGAGTTGGGGGAGCCTGGTAATCCAGAATTTAATTGCGGATTGCGGATTTTTGGGACCCGCGATTGATATTCGTAACTCTTCGGGTGCTTAGATTCGGTCTTCGGATGCAAATCCGCAATCCGAAATCTCCTTGAGGTTTATATGCCCAGGAAAGCGCATATCGTCAAACGCGAGATCATTCCAGATGCGATGTTTCAGAGCACGCTGATCTCGAAGTTCGTCAATTGCATGATGTACGGCGGGAAGAAGAGTACCGCCCAAGGGATTCTCTACAGCGCCCTCGACGTCGTCCAGAAAAAGACCAACGACGATCCCTTGAAGCTTTTCAAGAAAGCCATCGAGAACGTTAAGCCGACTTTGGAAGTGAAGTCGCGGCGCGTTGGCGGTTCCACCTATCAGGTGCCGGTTGAAGTAAACAACACTCGACGAACTTCCCTGAGCATTCGTTGGATTCTGACTTACGCGCGGGCGCGCGGTGAAAAATCCATGGAGGAGAAGCTCGCCGCCGAGCTCCTCGATGCGGCAAACAACCGCGGAAACTCAATCAAGAAGAAGGAAGACACCCATAGGATGGCGGAGGCAAACAAAGCGTTCGCACATTACAGGTGGTAAGTTTATGCCTCGTTCGGTAGCACTCGAAAAAACACGAAACATCGGCATCATGGCGCACATCGATGCCGGCAAGACCACTACTACGGAGCGGATCCTTTACTACACGGGTATCAATTACAAGATCGGTGAAGTGCACGAAGGCACTGCCACGATGGACTGGATGGAGCAGGAGCAGGAGCGCGGTATTACAATAACGTCCGCCGCCACCACTTGCCTCTGGAACAACCATCGCATCAACATCATCGATACGCCGGGTCACGTCGACTTCACCGCCGAAGTCGAGCGATCGCTTCGCGTTCTGGACGGCGCCGTCGCCGTTTTCTGCGCTGTGGGCGGGGTCGAGCCGCAATCCGAAACCGTTTGGCGGCAGGCCGACAAGTATCGAGTGCCTCGAATTGCATTCGTCAACAAGATGGACCGTCCGGGTGCGGACTACGACCGATGCATGGAGATGATGCGCGCCCGCCTGCACGCGAACCCGGTTGCGATACAGCTTCCGCTTGGAAAAGAGGAAACCTTCCGTGGCGTGATCGATCTGCTGGAGAACCAGGCTATCGTTTATTTGGATGAGACGCTGGGGGCCGAGTACAAAATCGAGGAGGTTCCTGAAGAGTACAAACAAGCCGTTCACGACTATCGCGATAAGATCGTCGAAGCCGCGTGCGAAGCGGATGAGAAAGTTCTTGAGAAGTATGTCCACGGGGAAACAATCTCGAATGAGGAGCTGAAGGCGGCGATCCGCAAGGGGACGATCGCGATCACCTTGACACCGGTACTGTGCGGATCGGCCTTCAAGAACAAAGGAGTGCAGCCACTGCTGGATGCGGTTGTGAGTTATTTGCCCTCGCCGGTCGATATCCCGCCCGTTCGGGGTTGGACGACGGATCGAACCGGCGTCGAAGTCCGCCAAGCCGATGACAAAGAGCCGTTTTCTGCGCTTGTTTTCAAGATCATGACCGATTCGTTTGTTGGGCAGCTCGCCTTCTTCCGCGTCTACTCGGGTCGTCTCACATCCGGTTCCTATGTTTACAACTCGACTAAGCAGACGCGTGAGCGCATTGGACGTCTCCTGAAGATGCACGCCAACAAACGCGAGGAAATCAAGGACGTCTTTGCGGGTGATATCGCAGCGGCGGTCGGTTTGCGGAACGTCACCACCGGCGACACGATTTGCGACGAAAACAAGCAGATCCTGCTCGAAGCAATGGACTTTCCTGAGCCGGTGATTTCCGTCGCCATCGAGCCGAAAACCAAAGCAGATCAGGAAAAGATGGGCGTGGCCCTAAACAAGCTTGCGCAGGAAGATCCGACCTTCCGGATTCACACGGATCCGGATACCGCTCAGACAATCATTTCCGGTATGGGAGAGCTTCATCTGGAAATCATCGTAGATCGCATGATGCGTGAATTCAATGTGGGCGCCAATGTTGGAAAGCCGCAAGTCGCCTACAAAGAAACCATTCGGCAAAAGGCGGATGCCGAGGGCAAATATATCCGACAGACCGGCGGGCGCGGCCAGTACGGGCATGTTCGTATCACGGCCGAGCCGAGCGGAGCCGGTGGAGGGTTTATCTTCGAGAACGCTATCGTCGGAGGGGCGATTCCGAGGGAGTACATCAGGCCAGTCGAACAGGGCATCAAAGAAGCCCTGGAAAACGGTGTTCTGGCCGGCTACGAAGTGAAGGACGTCAAGGTCGTCTTGTACGACGGCTCATACCATGAAGTAGACTCTTCTGAAATCGCTTTCAAAATCGCAGGCTCCATGGCGTTCAAGGACGCTTGCCGAAAGGCGAAACCAGTGCTTCTCGAACCCGTGATGAAGGTGGAAGTAGTCCTGCCGGAAGAACACATGGGTGACGTCATTGGGGATTTGAATTCCCGGCGCGGACATATCGAAGGAATGGAGGCGCGGCCAGGTACGCAAATCATTCGTGCGCTGGTTCCGCTGTCATCGATGTTTGGATATGCGACGGACCTACGTTCTAGAACTCAGGGGCGCGCAACTTATACCATGCACTTCGCGCACTACGAAGAGGTGCCGAAGCAGATTGCTGACGAAATTATTGCGAGAGCGCAGGGTAGGGAAGTTGAAAGATCAGTCTGATTGATGAATCCGCGTGATCCGCGAAATCTGCGGCTAGAAAAAGCCGCG
>QHXC01000221.1 GCA_003222815.1 Acidobacteriota bacterium
TTCGGAACAGCGGTCGCTCAGGAAGCCGGCAAAACCGCCGGGAGAACTCCGATTGTTTTAAATACCAAGCCGGTTCGCGTGGTTTCGGACTCGGCCCCAGTCTTAAGCGGGATCGCGATTGACACCCAGCGTGATGAAGTGTTTATGACGAACGATAAGGAGTCTGCTGGGCCCAGCGTCATGGTCTATCCCACGCAGTTCCAGCCTACGGATAGACTGATGGAGCCGCGCCGCAGGCTGGCCGGACCGAAAACCAACTTAGCGCTCCCTTGCGGAGTGGCCGTTTCTCCCGAATTCCAGGAGATGTTTGCGGTCAGCGGTGACGGGCAGGACATCAACATCTTCCCGCTGAAGGCGGAAGGGGATTCGACTCCATCGAGAGAGATCCATGTGCCGCATGCTTCCGGCGGAGTCTCCTTCGATAACAAGCATGACGAAATCTATATCACCACGGAACATGCCAACCGGATCAGCGTGTATTCGAGAAAAGCGGATGGAGACGACGACCCGTTGCGGATTATTCAGGGTCCCAATACGTCGCTGGCCGATCCGCATGGAATCTATGTGGATGCGGAGCGGAACGAGATTCTGGTCACCAATCACGGAAACTGGCGCAAGACGCGAACCGGGGAAGCCTTTGCGCTTTCAGGCGACTCGAAATTCGCTTATATGCGCGGCAGTTTCAGCCATCCCGGCATCGTCGAGCCGCTCGGCCCTTCCAGCGGCAAATTTATGCCGCCCTCCATTATGATTTTTTCCAGGACAGCCAATGGAGACGTGGGACCGCTGCGCACCATTCAGGGTCCTCATACCCGGCTGAACATAGCGGTGGGCATTACTCGCGATCCGGACAGCGGGGAAATTGTCGTCGCCAATAGCGGAGACAATTCCATCCTCTTTTTTGACGCCAACGCCAATGGCGATGTAGCGCCGGTGCGGGTACTCGCAGGGCCGGCCACAAACCTGAAAGGCGCCACCGGAGTCGCTATTGACACCAAGCACAACGAGCTGTGGGTCACCAGTTGGGAAAACCATATCGCCGCAGTATTTCCCAGAAAGGCTCAAGGCAACATCGCGCCGCTGCGGATGATCCACAGCGCCCCCAAGGGCGCTCCGCTGGCCACCATGGGAAGACTGGGCGCTGTGGCCTTTGATCCCAAACGGCAAGAGATTCTGACACCCAACTGAGTGAGCTATCCGAGGATCTCGGTATTCGCCGGTTCGGCGAATGGAACTGCCAGCCCCACCCGCGTGATTGAAGGTCAGGATACCCTGCAGGCCCGCACCAGCCACGATATATCCGTGGACTCCCTCCATGACGAAATCGCTGTTCCCAACCCGTTCGCGCAAGCGATTCTGTTTTACAGCGGCGGAGCCAAAGGCGATGAAGGACCTATTCGCATCATTCAGGGTCCTAAAACGATGTTGAATTACTCTGACAACGTGACGCTCGATCCCGTCCATCGCGAAGCCTACGTCGCGCAACTGATGAACGATGCGATCCTGGTATTTCGCAGCGACATGGGTGGCGATGTGGCGCCGGTCCGGGTCATCCACGGTCCCAAGACGAAAATGGACCGTCCCGTGCGGGTCTCCGTCGATCCCGTAAATAACCTCATGGCCGTTACCACGATCCAGGGTGTTTGGCTTTTTAACCGCACCGACAATGGAGACGTGGCGCCGCGCTGGACCATTTCGGGTCCCAAAACAGGGCTCGGCGTCGTGTTCGGTACCCGGAAAGTCATCTTTTCTCCGCAGGGAAAAAAGATTATCGCCACGGGACGAAGGGGAGGGGCGCCCACTGGAGAGCTCTTCAGCCGGGCGCCGGGCTCCCAGCCGTTCATTGGAATTTGGAACTATGGAGACAATGGCGACGTGGCTCCCTGGGCCATCATGCCAGATACTGCCGCCTACTCCATGGACCTGAACGCCGCCGCGAAGGAATTGATAACGGTAGACCGCGGGAAACTGGTTGTCTATAGGATGCCGGAGTTGTTTCAGTGAATCAGTGAATCCGGGGAAAGGAGGAAAGAAGATGCCCGGAAGGCCCGATCGAGCAAGGATTCAGTGGAGTGTAGTGGCCGCCATTCTGCTCACGGTAACGTGTTGGATGCAAACTCGCCATTGGTCTGGCGCGGCGGTCGCACAAGAGGCCAACAAGACATCCGAGCGGCGTCCTTTAGTCTTAGATCGGGCGCCTGCACGCAACATCGCGGACCCAAACCCGGTGTTTCGCGCGATTGTGATTGACGCGGAACATGGGGAGGTCTTTATGGCCAACGACAAGGAATCGGCCGGCACCAGCATCCTCGTCTATCCCACACAGTTCCCGCCTACGAATAGAATTATGGAACCGCGTCGAAGAATTGCCGGCCCCAAAACCGATCTCGGCATGGTTTGCGGATTGGCTCTATCGGTGGAGCATGGGGAAATGTATTCGGTCAGCGGCGAGACCGGAACTTTGAACGTATACCCGCTAGACGCTCGAGGCAATGTTGGCCCCGGAAGACAACTCAGAGGTGTGATTCCCCGCGCCAGCGCAGGTGTCTTTCTGGATGTCAAGAATGACGAATTGTTTATCACGACAGAGCATGTCAACAGGATCAGCGTCTATCCGAGAACGTTCCAGCAAGACCAGGAGCCGCTGCGGTATATACAGGGTCCGACGACGGGGCTGGCCGATCCCCATGGAATCTATGTGGACAGCGAAACGAATGAGATTTTCGTGAGCAATCATGGAAATTGGCGCAAGACCGAGACCGGAGAAGGCGAGGTTCGGGGGCCCGACAGTCTCACCAGAACATCCCTTGGTTACAACATACCTGGGCGCGCGTTGCCGCTCGCTCCCTCCACAGGCAAGTTCCTGCCGCCTTCGATTACGGTCCATTCGCGGACGGCCAGCGGGAATGCAGCGCTCTTACGCATGATTCAAGGTCCTCACACTCTGCTCAATCTGCCCGATGGGCTTTACCGGGATCCGGTGAGCGGGCCACGAAGTTGAAAGGTCCCGCAGGAGTCTCGATCGACGCGAAGCGCAACGAGCTCTGGGTGGCGAGTTGGGACGGTCACATCGCTGGTGTGTTCCCGAGAACAGCGAACGGGAACGTCGCCCCGCTGCGCGTGATCCGCACCGCTGCGGAAAGCGCACCCTTGGCCAGTATGGGAAGAATAGGCGCTGTCGCTTATGACCCAAAGCGGAAAGAAATACTGGCTCCGAACTGAGTGAGCCAACCGAGAATCTCGGCATACGCCAGTTTGGCGAATGGAAATGCTCTTCCCACCAGAGTGATTCAAGGTGCAAAAACGCTTCAGGCGCGCACGAGCCACTACATCGCCGTGGATGCGGTCCATGATGAGCTCGCGGTTCCCAATCCCTTTGCCCAGGCGATTCTGTTTTTCCGCGGCGGCGCCAACGGCAACGAAGCGCCCATTCGGATCATTCAGGGACCGAAAACGCTGTTGAATGCACCCGATAACGTGGCTGTGGATCCCGTCCACCGTGAAGTATTCACAGCGTCATTCCCCACCGATTCGATCCTGGTGTTTCGCGGCGACGCCAGTGGCGATGTGGAACCGGTCCGCATCCTGCACGGTCCCAACACGAAACTGGACCGCCCGATACGAGTGGAAGTGGATCCAATGAATAACGTTTTGGCCGTTGTCACAGACCATGCCATTCTGGTTTTCAACCGCACCGACAAGGGAGATGCGGCTCCGAAGTGGGTGATTTCCGGCCCGAAGACAGGAGTCGGAACAAGATTCGGCACTCGAGATGTGAGACTTTTTTCAGTAGGAAAAAAAATCATTGCGGGAGCGGCAATCCGAGGGCCGGGCACCACGCGCTCTGCGGAACGAAACGAAGAAGACGGCGAGGGCCGCCGCGGCGGGCAACGCTTTATTGGAGTGTGGAAGTATGGGGACAATGGGGACATTGCGCCCTGGGCCGTCCTTAATGCTACTCCAATCACCAAAATACCCGGCAGCCGGCTGGCCCTAAATCCTGAAGGTGGGGACCTAGTGGTAGGCGGTGACGGACAAGTAAGTGTTTACCATCTACCCGAGATATTTCAGCAAAGAGATTGACTGGGTGGGCAAAGGAGAATGCAACCATGAGAAACCGTTTCATGACCTTGATGCCGGCTCTTGTGCCGGTGGTCTCTCTCGTGTCGGCAGGCCTTGCGAATGATGACACGGCCATTACTTGGGGCGTTCATCGCTCGGCTGAGGTACTGAACCGAAGATCGATCCCGTCTTGCCTTGTGTCTCGTCGATGATGCTCTTTAACTTCGGTGGGTAGAACAGCGATGCGATGATTGATAGAGTCAGCGTCACCGCGATCACGCCCAGCGAAGCCAAGATCGGAATGCGAACCATATCGACTAGCACCATTTTGAAACCCACAAACACCAGGATCAACGCTAAGCCATACTTCAGGTACGCGAACTGGTGGACGATCCCGGCCAAGAGGAAGTACATAGAACGTAAGCCGAGTATGGCGAAAACGTTCGATGTATAGACGAGAAATGGGTTGGTCGTCACGGCGAAGATCGCCGGTATCGAATCCACAGCGAAAACGAGATCCGTAAACTCAATCAGCAGCAGAACTAGAAAAAGTGGCGTTGCGTACCTTCGGCCATCTTGAATCGTGAAGAACCGTTGCCCGTGGTATTCGCGCGTAACGCGCAGGAAGCGTCTGGCGGTTCGCATCATCACGTTTTGCTCGGCGTCAAATCCTTCGTCCTGGCGTAGCGCCATCTTGACGCCGGTGAAAATCAGAAAGGCACCAAAGACGTATATAATCCAACCAAACCGTTTGATGAGCAGCGCTCCCATCCCAATGAAGAGTCCACGCATAAGCAGTGCGCCGATGATCCCCCAAAACAGCACTCGGTGTTGGTATTTGCCAGGAATTCGGAAGTAGGAAAAGATCATCACGATGACGAAGATGTTGTCGATTGATAGTGACTGCTCGATGAGGTAACCAGTGGCGAAGAGCAGCGCGCTTTCCGCTCCTTTCCAAACGAGCAGCGTTAAGGTGAAGGTGAGGGCGAGTGTCATCCAGACCGCGACCCATGCGCCGGCCTCCTTCGCTCGCACCACATGCGCCTTGCGGTGGAATATGCCTAAATCAATAGCCAGCATCGCCAGTACGAAGGCGGTGAACGCAACGTAGAACCAAAAGCTTGTATCCATGACCAGTCTTCGCCAGTTACGAACCCTTTGATCCGGTTGGGTGGCCGAGCACTCGGGCCGCACGCGCTTTCAGGTGGTGGAGTAGCCGACGAGCCCAGACGTACTCGGTTGCCAGAATCGCCAGTCCGGCTGGGATGACCACGACGGCGGGGCCTGGAAGGGCGATGAGGGCTATGCCGAACAACAGGACAGTTGCACCGATGACGGTTGCTGCGAGCTTGTGTGCCATACGCAATGTGGAATGGAGTGGATTTTTTAGCGAGCGCCTCATTACTATCCCTTATCGGTCCTTTCTTACCACTTCACCGCCTACCTCAACTATTAGGAAATCTCAGCACGATCAGTCGTAAAAACCGACGTATGCCGGCGAACTTCCGAATCATATAGATAATCCATATCCACTCACATGGACGCATCGAAAAAAACAATGTAGGCTTGCGTTATGGACTGGATCAACTACCATCATCTGCTTTACTTCTGGGCAGTCTGCAAGGAAGGGAGCATCGCCAGAGCATGCGAACGTCTTCGGCTATCGCAGCCAACGATCAGTGGTCAGCTCCGCACGCTGGAGAACTCATTCGGCGAAAAATTGTTTACACGGTCCGGGCGGGGTCTCAAGCTCACGGAATTCGGTGCCGTGGTTTGCCGTTACGCTGATGAGATCTTTACTCTAGGCCAGGAGCTGACGGATGTCGTGAAAGGACGTCCTGTCGACCGTCCATCCCGATTGCTGATCGGGGTCTCTGACGCTTTACCAAAGCTCGTCGCGTTCCGCCTCATCGAGCCGGCCTTAAAATTGGGTCAGCCGATACGGATGATCTGTCATGAAGGCAAGACAGAGCGGCTGGTCATCAGTCTCGCGTCGAACGAGTTGGATCTCGTGCTGGCAGACGCCCCGGTAGGGCCAGGAGTGAAGATCCGCGCCTTCAGCCACCTTCTGGGGGAATGCGGAGTCTCGTTCCTTGCATCTCCTCCGCTCGCCACCGCGCACCGCCGCCGCTTTCCCAAATCGCTCAATGGTGCGCCAATGCTGCTTCCGGACGAAGACACGATGCTCCGGAGGTCGCTCGATCAGTGGTTTCATTCCGAAGAAATTCGCCCGGCGATCATGGCTGAGTTTGATGATAATGCTTTGATGACAGTCTTTGCTCAGGCCGGAACTGGCATCTTCGCCACTCCCTCCGCTTTCGAGGCGGAGGTGGTACGCCAGTACAACGTGCGGCCGATCGGCCATGTTGAATCGATCCGCGAACGATTCTACGTCATCACACTCGACCGTAAGATCAAGCATCCGGCAATAGCGGCGATCACCGAATCCGCCCGCAAGGATTTTTTCAGTTAGCTCCCGGCAGATATCGATTTTCCAGATGCGTATGAATCAAACTTCCTATTTGTCCGATGAATCAGTGTGGGCGCAACATGGGTCATTGTTTGAATTGCCGAGGGAGGAGACATGTATGTCAGACGCGCGGATCGTTTCTCTGGAACCTGAGTGCCGAGAAAGTCTCCTGGAACTCGCGTGGTTGGATATCAACGAGCCGGGAGCCTATGTCGACAAGCGTACTGGCCAGCTTTACCGTATTCCCAAAGAAGCCCTCATTAAGGGAAGCTCGCCCATGATCCGAAAAGAAGACCCGGACGAGGCGAAGTTACAAATAGAACTTTGATTACGCATTAGAAGAAATACTTCAAAGCGAACTGCATGATTCGCGGGTCGCGCGCTGAAGTCACCTGACCGAACGTGCCGCTCGTGGAGTTCGAATCGAGGTTGTCCATGCGGAAGCTATTGGTGAGGTTGAACGCCTCCGCTCGGACTTCCACCCGCTGTGCTTCTTTGAATCGGAAGTTTCTCGAGAGGGCCACGTCGAACTGCCACGTGCCCGGACCTTGAATGGCCGCCCGGCCCAGGTTGCCAAACGTGCCGGGAAGCGGCGCCGCAAATGCCTTCGGATTAAGGTAATTGTGGATCGATTTATCTCCGTAGGGACTTGCCAGGACCAGATCGGGGCGTTGATGAAGCATGTAGATCAGCGCCGGATCCGTGATGTTCTCGACATTCACCGCGCCCCCGGACAGGATCCGCAGGATCGGCGCCAGTTGCCAGCCCGATGCCAGGACTCGCAGCCTGGAGTTGGCGAACTGCGGGCTTGCGGCGGTTCCAGACAGATTGAAAATGTGCCGCCGGTCTTCCGCTCCGCCGCCTGCAGCGCCCGCCGCACAGTTTCCGCGGTCGTAGCGGCGGTTGGTCCAGTCATTCCATCCTTCGTCCGCGTTCTGGGGGTTCGCAACATCTTGGTAGAGATCGGTGATGCAGTGCGACAAGGTATAGTTCCCGCTGATGGAAACGCCTTTGATCGGCCGGCGCTGCAGCGAGACGATGAGACCGTTATAGCTCGCGGTGCCACCGCTTTCGACCCGGTTTATCGGACCGAAAGCCGAGGAGACCTTTGCTGGTATGGACGTATCTAGCGATAGTCTACGGCGGGCAGCGTAACTTGCGGTGTCGGCCGTTGAGCACGGCGCGCCTGGCCTGACCGTGTAGGGAACGACCTGACCGTTAAGCGTGCAGTTGCCTCTTGAGTCGCCCACACCAGGAACGAAGGTAACCGGATTGATCGGCTGGGTGCCCCACAGATGACGGGTTCCGTTCCCGATGTAGTTTGCTGAAACCACCCAGTCAGTTCCGAGTTGCCTCTGGATGCTCAGGTTCCACTGACCCACGCGCATGTTCGGAGTGTCATAATCCAACGCGGTCACGATCGAGTTGAGCTGCCATGGTGTATTTTTGGGCGCGCTTCCACCGAATGGAATCCGCCCCGGGTCTCCGCCTGGATAATCCGCCCAGGGATTCTGAAAACTCACGCCAGCCAACTGGGTCCGTATGCTCCACGGCGGCACTGTCGTCAGGTTCCGGAAGTAAATCGAAGTTGGGCGGTCAAAGAAGATGCCGGCCGCGGCTCGGACCGATGTACGGCCGTCTCCGGAGACGTCCCACCCCAAACCCACGCGTGGCGCGATGTTCGACCAGTGATTATGTATGCCGGTGCGGGTCGGAAATCCGGGGTCTCCGTCGAAAAACAGACCTGGCGGTGCGTTATCAAAGCGGCTGGTATGGATCCCCTGCCGCAAGGCCAACTCGTCGAAATGAATCGACGTGCCATCAAGATTCACCTGGGGGAAGAAGGGCTCCCATCGCACGCCATAATTCAAAGTGACTCGCGGTGTCACGCGCCATGTATCGGCGGCATACCAGTTTAGATACTTGGACCTGTTATGTTGTTCGATCCCGCTACCCGTTCGCCACAGGGACACCTTCCCGATCAAGAAGTCCGCCATTCCCAATCCGTAATACCGTCCATTAAAGGTAGCCCGGTACTCCGTATTTGCGGCGGAATAGGAGTCGACCCACCAACTTGCTGATGATACGCCAAACGCCATCTGGTGATTCCCGCGAACGACGCTCACGTCATCGTTGAATCCATATAGAGTGACGTACGTCGGACCAGTAGAGGCGCCCACCACGAAGCCGCCGCCACTGCTCACCGTGATGGCTGCAGTATCCGGAGATGGGATGTACGAGTTGATTCCGAGATGGCCGTTGCCGCAATTGCACTTGCTGAAGTCCGCTCCCGTTTTGCCACCGATAAAATGATTGTAGCTCGCGCGGAATGTATTAATGACATTGGGTCCGAATAGGTAAGTGCTTCCGAACGTCAACGCCTGATTCGATCCGTCCACTCCATTGCCGGCGGCGAGCAGGTTTTTGCTGAGGTCATAGCCGACTGGCTGTTTGCGAGTCTCCCGCAACCATCGACCGAACAAAGAGTGATTGTTGGTCAACTGGTAATCGACGCGGGCAATGTAGTTACTCCAGTCGTCGTGAAACGGATTGCTGTAGTACACCTTGCCGCAGGGGTCGGAAGTCTTCGGAAGGAACGACGCGAACTTGACCGCTGGAGGGCTAAACAACGCCGGATCGACCTGATTATTGACAAAAGGTGCGGCCAATGTAATTGATCGGCTCGAATTGCAAGCCGCTGACGCGAACGTGCGGAAGTCGCCGGCCAGCATTGCATCGGTCGGCACATACGCATACGTTTGCGGGGGATCCTGGCGTGTCCGCGTGCCCTGGTACCCTCCAAAGAAGAAGAGCTTATTCTTCATGACCGGGCCGCCAATCGTGCCTCCGAACTGGTTGCGCTTCAACGTATCCCTGGTGCTCGCGAAGGCGTTTCGCGCATTGAAAATTCCGTTACGGACAAATTCGAAAACGTCGCCGTGAAACTCGTTCGTCCCGGATTTCGTCACGAGACTGATTGAACCTGAGGATTTCCCTCCCTGCTTCGCGCCCGTGGCGCTGGTCTCGACCCTGAACTCCTGCATCGCGTCCGGAAAGGGCATCGACAGGTAAGAGCCTTGGAATGGGTTGTTATGGTCCGCCCCATCCAGCGTGTAATTCAGCCCGGAGTTCAGGCCGCCGGCGATCGAAACATTTCCCTGAGCGAACGGATCCCGAGATTGGCCCGTCAGGGTCACGGCCGGCGCCGCGGCACCGGCGAGGGCAACGAGTTCGACCACATTCCGTCCATTCAATGGGAGCTCCAGGATGCGGGCGTTTTCCACAACTTCACCGATAC
>QHXC01000222.1 GCA_003222815.1 Acidobacteriota bacterium
CGTCACCCCATCGTCCTCAACCACAAGAATCTTGTAACCCATCCGAATCGTCTCCTGGTTCTTCGACTCCTTTCGATTGCCTTAGTACAGCTTTTCGCAAATACGGTCACGTATGAGGAAACAAACGATCTGACCAATGCTCAATTCCCAATGCTCAATTCCCATCCGATGAGAATTGGGAATTGAGCATTGGGAATTGAGCATTGGGAATTGAGCATTGAGAATTGAGCATTTGGTCAGAACTTGCCTTCAATCTTTTCTGGTAACAGGTTTTGCAATGGTAACAGCAAATCAGGACAAACCCAAGGAGTTCGGTTGTATCAGCCGGACGGCGATTTCCTATGAGCTCACCATTGCTCGTTAGGATATTTCAACATTTGTCATTTTTCGTGTTTTTAAACGAATTCTATTTGTTGATCACGCCACCCGCAGGATCCCTAACCCTTCTGTTGAAAGCCTTGCTCTTCGGCCGGGACCGAAAATCCGATTTCCTTTGACGCGTCGGAGTGCGCTGCTATAATCGCGCAAATTTTCAGAAAGACATTAAAACAGTTGGAGTTCCTCTCTGCCAGGAGAGGATGTGGGGGGTGCTCATGAAAAATGTTCTCGTCTCAGCCGTGGTGTTTCTGGTCGTCATCCTATCCACTCACACATTCGCCCAGACAAGCAATGCGACATTGGGCGGAACCGTTTCCGATGCGTCGGGCGCATTAATTCCCGGTGTGACAATCACGGCGACGAATACTGGAACTGGAATCGTCACGACCGTGTTGAGCAATGAGGCGGGAGCGTACCAGTTTGCCAGTCTGCAAACCGGAACGTACAAGGTTAGCGCAGAGCTGTCCGGGTTTCGGACCCAAACCTACAACGAGGTCGCCCTTGGCATATCCCAGCAAGTGCGGTTGAACTTCACCTTGCAGGTCGGTTCGGTGGCGCAGAGTGTTGAAGTGACCATCGCAGCCGACACGCTGATTGCGACATCGTCATCCTCAGTTGGCACCGTACTGCCCGAATACAGGGTACGCGACCTCCCACTTGGAGGACGCAACGTGATGGATTTGGTCACTTCGATGGCCGGCGTCAGCAATGCGGTCAGCGGTGAGGGAACGAATACCGGTTCGTCCGCGGGAGATGTTGGATTCTTTGCCGGCGGGCGCCTCAGCGCCGTGAATACGACGCGAGATGGGTTCGTCGTCTCCGATGGACGGTATCTCCACGGAGCATTTTCGTCCACATACGTGAGTCCAGACCTGGTCGAGGAGGTGCGCATCATCACTGCGCCTGTGGATGCGGAGATGGGACGCGGTTCCGGACAGGTGCAAATGGTCACACGCTCAGGAACCAATCAGTTCCGCGGCAGCCTGTTCTGGAACAACCGCAATTCCGCGCTCGATGCCAGCAACTGGTTCAACAACTTTAATGGTGTCCCGAAAGACTACGAGAACCGGAATCAGTTTGGAGGCCGTATCGGCGGGCCTATCATCAAGAACAAGACATTTTTCTTCGTCCTGGTGGACGAACAACGGGACCTCTTTAAACAGACTTTCGTGGGCCCCGTGTTGACCGCCGAGGCGCGGCAAGGCATCTTCCGATTTTTCCCAGGCGTGGACAACCAGAACGCGACTTCCAACAACCCAACGGTGGATCGGAACGGCAATCCGGTGAAGCCCGCCAACGCGACAGGCGACCTTCAACAATTCAGCGTGTTCGGCCGCGATCCGAACCGGCCGGGATTTGATCCGACCGGTTTTATTCAAAACTCGTTGCTCTCAAGAATGCCGCTGCCGAACGACTTCACAGGTGCAGCAAGCAGCGCGGTGACTCCTGCTCTGACCATCGACGGTCTGAATACGGCGGGCTTTCGCTTCACGCGCAGGATCAGTGGCATAGACCAGTCCGATGGAAATGGATACGACACCAACCGCGACCAATTCAACATACGGCTCGATCATAGCTTCAGTTCCAATCACAAGCTCAGTTTCACGCATACGTACGAACGCGGCCTGAACCACACCACACAGGCCGGCATCCAGCAGTGGCCCGGCGGGTACGATGGCGCGAATAACAAATGGCCCAGGATCTATAACGGATCTCTAGTATCCACGCTGTCCTCGTCCATCGTGAACGAACTCCGTGTGGGATATCGGAACACCAAGCAAGCCAGTTGGGCGGCATATTACGTGGGAAGGCCCCTTTTCAATGAAGGCGAACCCGTCGAGCCGGGCTTGACGGCCTTTAAGATCCTTCCGCAATACAACGGGATCCCGCTCCTGGTTCACACGACGCTCTTCCCGGAAAACCTCCTGAAGTGGAGTGCGTCGAACCCGGAAACCCGTCAATCCAACAGTCCACTCTACAGTTATGCGGATAACCTCAGTTGGACCAAGGGCGCACATGCGTTCAAATTTGGGGGTGAGCTGCGCTTCGCCGCCTCCCGGTCCGGAAGCGATACCAATTTCACTCCGCGGGCGGTTTTGGGCGCCGGAGGCGTGGCAGTGAGCGGAGTCGATAACGTCGCGATTCGCGATCTTATCGGCAACAACCAAATTCTAGCGCGGAATTTGCTGACCGATTTGTCAGGGTCGGTGGCCAGCATCGTGGAGGCCTTCGATATCAGAGATCCCAAGGATCTGGTATTCCGCGGCTATAAAGACGGTGTCAAATTACAGATTCGCGATTGGCATACAACGGAATTTAGTTTGTTCTTAAAGGACAGTTGGAAGGTCCGTTCAAGTCTAACGCTGAACTACGGCGTTCATTACGAATACTTCGGCGTCCCATATGAAGGTAAAGGTTTAGCGGGCGCCCCGGTGGACAGGGAAAAAGGCCTCTGCGGAATTTCCTGCGGCGGTTTGACCAGGGTGGAGTTTGTGGGCAAGCATTCGCCGAATCCGGGTAGACAAATGTGGGGCGACGACTGGAACAACTTTGCGCCCTCCTTTGGCTTGAGCTGGTCACTTCCCTGGTTTGGCAAGGACAAGACCGTCCTGCGGGCGGGATATGGCTGGAGCTATACGGGCAGTTCCCTCAGTACTGTGGCGCTGTCGTCCGTTTTTGGGCGTGCACTTCCGGGCACATTCGCAGGTTCTGTGAACAACGGTCTGTCTTACACGTCGTCGAGTTACCTGTCGCTTGCCAACATCACGCTGCCCATACCGCAGCAGTTTGCGCCGCTTGCGCCTGTTCCCCTGGACGGCAGCCGGAATGAGACTATTCCTATGGGCGCCTCAAACCGCGTGGCCCCTTATATTCAAAACTTCAACTTCGAGATTCAGCGCGATCTGGGACAGGGTATGGCGCTCAGCGTCGCCTATGTCGGCGCCAAGGGCACGAAGCTTTGGGGAGGAATTCCGCTCAACCCCGTGGACATTTTCAAGAACAATTTTCTTGAAGCGTTCAATACGACACGCGCGGGAGGCAATGCCGCTCTCTTCGATCAAATGCTACAAGGCCTCAATTTGGGTTCGGGGATGATCAATGGCACGACCGTTACAGCATCGGCATCCCTGCGCTCAAACAACAATACTCGAGCTTTTATCGCAAACGGCAGCGCCGCGCAGTTGGCGGACTACCTGAACCGCAGCACGAGCATCACCGGTAAGGGCGGTGGCTTCGTCCGGAACAGCGGATTGTTCTCCGAAAATTTTTTCGTCTTCAATCCGCAGTTTCAGTTCGTGACCTTGCATGGAAATCCGGGCAATTCCACATATCACTCTATGGAGGTCCAGTTGACGAAACGGCTTTCGCAAGGCTTCACGAACCAGACGCTATATACGTTCAGCCGCGCGATCGGCGAAAACGATGGGGATTCCACTATAGACTATCGGGATCCTAATAACCGTTCAGCGAATAAAGCTCTGCTGGGATACCATCGCACGCACGCGTTCTCTCCAGCGGTTGGTCGAGCGTTGGCAGTTGGGCGGAGTCTTCAGTTGGACTTCGGGAGCGCCGCTGACGATCACGTCTCCTCTCTGGACATTCACTAGCGCCGCCAGTGCCACTAGCGCCTCCACCACGGTCACGACCCCGGATATCGTCGGAGACTTCCCAAAGAACGCGGGAAAAGTCACGAAGGTCGCCAATGGGGTGATTTACTTCCCCGGCATCCAGCAAATCCCCGATCCATCAGTAGCCGGTGTCACGTCAAGCAACGGGCTCAATGGCCAATTCAGCAACAAGGCGATTACCGATTCTCAAGGCAAGCTTCTCCTGGTGAATCCGGTTCCAGGAAAAAACGGCACTCTTGGCTTGAAATGGGTCGAAGGGCCGCCGGCCGTCGGTTTCAATGCCAACTTGATCAAGCGTGTGAGGATGACGGAAACGAAAGAATTTGAATTTCGCATGGACGTCGTCAACGTATTGAATCACCCGAATTTTAGTGTCCCGACCCCTGCGAACTTGAGCATCAATTCCACCAGCTTCGGGCGCATTACAACCGCGGGCGGAAACCGGAGATTTACTATTGGTGCTCGTCTGAATTTCTAGGGAAGCTAGGGCTAAGTACTGCATTTCAGAATTACGGTAACGTATGCCAGAAAAGATTGAAGACAAGTTCTGACCAATGCTCAATTCCCAATGCTCATCGGATGGGAATTGAGCATTGGGAATTGAGCATTGGTCAGATCGTTTGTTTCCTCATACGTGACCGTATTTGCGAAAAGCTGTACTAAGGGGTGGGACGAATGTTGAACAAGAACGTATTCCCCTCCTTGCAAATGCAACGCAAATGCAAAAGGAGGGGACACGCGGGCTAAAGCCCGCGACTACATGCTTTCCCATAGATGCGTCCAAGAACTGGTAGAAATGAGGATAGCTCTCGGCTCAATCCAGAACCTTCGCGCTCATCACCAAAATGAGCGCGTTCTCCCGGACCGTTGCCTTACCGATGACGACCTGCTGGCCGCGCGGTATTTCCACATCGGTGGCGATTGCGACGTCAGTATATTGAAACTGGATTCCCGCTGTCATAACGGGGACCTGGACGGCGAAGTTCATCTGATCCAGCCGCAGAATGGGTTCGTTCTGATCAGAACTTCGCACATGGAACGTCCCACGGAATGAATAGAACGTCAGTGCGGTAGCAACGGTAAATGCCGGCAGAATCCCTCGAGTGCTCGTTTGCTCGGAATCAGCTCCACGGATAATGAGCGTATCGAGCAGTTTATAACCGGCATAGGAGAACACGTTCTTGAGTTGGGTCACGACCGGTTGCAAGGGCGGCGGTAGCGGTGCGGTATCCTGCTGGTCTGTGGCGCTAAGAACATAGATCGTCAGTTCGATGCTCTTTTT
>QHXC01000223.1 GCA_003222815.1 Acidobacteriota bacterium
CGAAAATCACAGCGGAGGGCGGACGCTCTTGCTGCAGGCGTGCGGCGACCTGTTCGACTTGCCTCATCACGCGCAGCACATTCTGGCCGAGGATCTTCTCGACGTCATCTTTACTATAGCCGCGCCGCAGCAATTCTGCGGTGAGCGCCGGATATTTCGACACATCCTCCAGGTTCTGGGGAACGCTCGTGATACCATCGAAATCCGAACCTATACCAATATGGTTGATTCCTGCGATCTTCCGGATGTGATCGATGTGATCCGCCACCTGCGCCATTGTTGCGTGGGGCGGCGGCCCGGGCTGCTTCTGGTCGGCGGGCAACGCATCATATTCGCGAACTTCCTGTGAAACGAAAGCGGGAACGAACGTCACCATGACGATACCGCCGTTGGCAGGCAGTTTCGCAAGTACATCGTCGGGGACATTGCGAGGATGATCGTTTACAGCACGCGCTGAGGAGTGAGAGAAAATGACCGGCGCCTGCGTAACACGGAGCGCATCGTTCATGGTATCTGGCGAGGTGTGCGAGAGGTCCACCATCATGCCGAGCCAGTTCATCTCACGTACAACGGCTTCGCCGAACGTCGTGAGGCCTTCATGGACCGGCTCGTCCGTCGCGGAATCGGCCCACGGAGTATTCGAACTATGCGTTAGCGTCATGTAGCGGGCGCCCAGCTTGTAAAACATCCGAAGAGTGGCAAGTGAATTATCAATGGAGTGTCCACCCTCGATGCCGATCAGTGAAGCGATCTTTCCCGTTCTGAAGATTCGCTCCACATCGGCGGCAGTCCCCGCAAGGCCAAATGTATCCGAATAACGGTCCATCATTTGATAAACGATATCGATCTGCTCCAGCGTCGCCCGGACGGCTTCCTTTCCTTGCGTTGATGCCGGCACGTAGACGGACCAGAATTGACCTCCGACGCTGCCTTGTTTCAATCGCGGAATATCGGTGTGCAGGTCGGGTTGCCATTGACGAAGATCGATCTTTGACAGATCCCCGGAAACCCTTTCTCGATATCTCCAGGGAAGGTCGTTGTGGCCGTCAATCAGCGGCGATTCACGATGGATCTCCAAGGCTTGCTCCACAAGATTCTGCTGCGGAGTGGGCCTGGCCGCCTGCCCCACGCCACCCGCAACAATAGCGGCGGCGACAACAAGCGGCCCGCCCCTCATCGCTAACCAAGCCTGAACTGCAGGCTGCCTAACAGTTTTGCGAACGACGTGAGCGGCGTAAGCCACGGGCGCTGCTGGAGCCATTCCACAGCCGGATTCAGAAGAGACGCAATGGAAATGGGTGGCAGTGTCGTGAACTGACCAGTCGGGGCAAATCTCAACGCAATCGCGGCCAGGGCCACAGGAGCGCTCGTGATCTGCATTGTGCCGGCGAAAGCCGGTGCCGCCGGGAATAACTCGCTAACGAAAGCGGCGGTGTGCTGGTTTCCTGCTAGCGTTCGTCCAGTGGACGGAACCACATTGACCCCTTCAGAGTTCAAGAGCTGTAATGTAATCGATACTGGTCCTGCGTCCGGATTCGCATATGCGACGCCGGTGCTGAATCCCGACTGCGTATCTACAAAGATGGATTGCCTCGTAAGGGTGTTCGACGAAGGGACACCCGCTTCAGAAATCAAGATTCCGCTGGGGGCAAACTCGGAAAATATTGCCGTTCCCGCCACATTGCCGGTGCTCGTCACTTTTGCATAACCGACGGCCAACGCGCCTGTGGCTCTCGAAACGATTTTGCGGGTCTGGCCTCCTGAAATTTGGAATGTCACTGTGTTTCCGCTCGCGGTGAAGCCAGTTCCATCAAAAGACAAATTGAACGGCGCACCGGCAGAAGTGGTAAATTCAATTGTTACTGCCGCGTTCGCAGTCCCCACAACTGCGGGATTGGTAACGAATAATGTCGTCTTCCACGAAATGCCATCGCTCTGGATACCGTCCGCGACTTGTGGAAAATAAAAGCTTGTCTGAGCCGAGCAAATAACCGTCGCGGTGAGAATCCAAATAACACTCAATAGCACGCGCTTCATCAACTTTCTCCTTTTGTTTAGCGTTCGGCAGCCGCACGCTTCAGTTAGGGTCGATTGGGCGCCAAAATCATCGTGGGGGTGATCCGAGATTCGGCCGCAGTAACCTCACCCAATTTCTTCCATTCCTCGTCGGCTGACGCTCGGTACCCTGCCCGGGTGAGTGAAAGGGCCAGCAGATATCGCGCCTCTCGAAAATCCGGGCGCCAGTCCAGGACTGTCTTCAGTCGCGGCAGAGCCTCGGAGTATCGACCGTTCATGAAATGAACTATAGCGATGTTATATTGCGCTGGCCAGTAATCCCGATTCAAGCGCAAAGTTTTTTCGAAGTATTCCAGCGCTCGCTCGCGTTCACCCATCGTAAATAACGTGTTTCCCATATTGTTCCAGGCGGGCCAGTATCCGGATTGTATCTGTACTACGCGTTCATAGTATGCCAGCGCCGAACTCCAGTTGCCCCGTCCCTGCTCGATGACTCCGAGGTCATATAGAGCCTCAGTAAAATCAGGTTGAAGCTCTAGCGCGCGAAGCAAAGCGGCTCGTGCCTTTTCCGGATCGCTGTTCAGGTATGCGCCTCCAAGATTAAACCACACACGAGCCTTGAGGGGGGCATGCTTTGCCGTGTCCTCCCACAGTGCGATATCCGAGGACCACACTGTGCCGCGGCGGATCGTCATCACACTCAGGACGCAGAACAGTCCGATTCCCAACCACGAGCGGCGAGGAATTCGGGACAACGCATATGCCGCCCACACAGAAAATGCAAGCATCGGCAGATAAAGCCGGTGCTCAAATGCAGCATCTTTACTGGGAACGACGCTGGATGTAGGCGCGAGCAAAATGAAGAACGCCAGCATGCAAAGCCCGGCCAGACGCGATCGCTCGTGCATCGAGAGCCACCAGCCCGTTCCCAGTATCACCAGGATCCCTAGTGGCGGAAGAATTCCGGGCGAGTCCGGAAACTCGTATTCGAGCGACTGCGGATACGGAAAGAACAACAGTCTGAGGTAAGTGTAAATCACGCGCGTCTCGGTCAAGAAGTACCGAGGTGGGCTGATTTGATCCGCCGCGCCAATGCCGACGGTTTGCTCTTCCCAGTACGCAAGCAGACCGAGCGTAATGACCCCCAATACGGCCGCGCCTGCGAAAAGCGCAATCGTGTAATGGTGGCCTAGTGAAGGTGTGACGGAGTCGCCAGGATGCCTCTTCACAAGAGCAGGAGGGGATTTCGTGTTCCACACTCTCGTCAATTCATACAAGACTACTAGAGCGAGCGGCACTGCGATTGCGGACTCTTTACCCTCGAACGCGCACATGAAGAACACAACGGCTAGCCAGTGTCTCCGTTCCACAAGAGCGATCAATGCAAGCAACGAGAAAAAACACGCCAGCAGTATCGATCGCTGATACACGTACAGCACCGGTTCGGTTTGAATGGGATGAACCAGAAATATTGCCGCCGCAACAATCGCTAGCCATCTCTCCACAAATCTACCAAGGAGCAAGTACAGCAATACTGCATTGGCAATGTGCAATGCGACGTTGACGACGTGATATCCAGAGGGATTCAGGCCACCAACAAGATGATTCAAGTAGAAGCTGAAAAATGTGAGCTGGCGAAGATAAAAGGGGTTGAGAAAGTGAGCCCAACGGGCCCCATTCGTGACGTTGCTGTCATTCGCGATGAGCGTGTCATCAAAGTGAAAAGGATCGTTGAAGGAAGCGCCAAACAATAACAGCCCGGCAAGAACCAGGCCGGCCGTGACTTTTAACGCGAAAGGATCGTTCGTCAGTTTCATGTCAATTGTTTTGCAGGTTTGCGGTTGCATGGCGGATTGAGCGCCAGCCACAATGGCAGACTAAAAATGCGCGTTGCGATAGTCCACGATTGGCTAAACGGGATGCGAGGCGGAGAGAAGGTCCTGGAATCACTGCTGGAGATCTATCCTCAAGCCACGATCTATACTCTTTTCCACAAGACAGGAAGAGTCTCGCCGCGCATTGAATCACATCAAATTGTGACCTCCTGGTTGAACTTCATTCCGGGGATACACCGGTATTATCGAAACTTATTGCCGCTGTTTCCTTCAGCCGTCGAAGCCTGGGATTTGACGGGATACGATCTGGTCATAAGTTCCAGCCATGCGGTAGCCAAGGGTGTTCATTGCCGCCAAGCGGTTCATGTTTGCTATTGCCATACCCCGATGCGATACCTGTGGGATGCCGAAGACGATTACCACTTGAGCCCCCTTCGCCGTGCACTATTCGGAATCGTCCGCCCTCGGCTTCGGCGGTGGGATTGCGAGGCCGCCAGCCGCGTGGATTCCTTCATTGCAAACTCCCGATTTGTCCGGGCGCGCATCCGCGCGTACTACGGCCGTCACGCCGAAGTAATTGAGCCCCCGATCGACACTGACTTTTTTACTCCGGCAAGTCCCGATCGGCGTGAGGATTTTTATCTGGCCGTGGGAGCACTGGTCCCGTACAAGCGTTTCGATATTGTGGTGCAAGCCTTCAATACGCTGGGTCGCCGGCTGGTTATCGCCGGCAGTGGGCCGGAGTTAAAAAGACTCCGGAATATGGCCGGGAGCACTGTCGAGCTGCGCGGCTGGGTGACGGACGAAGAATTGCGCCGTCTATACCGGAGCACCAGGGCTCTGGTCTTCGCGGCACGCGAAGATTTCGGAATGGTTGCCATTGAAGCACAAGCCTGCGCTTGTCCCGTAATCGCCTTCAGTGTGGGCGGATCGTCAGAAACTGTTCAGGATGGAGTAAACGGGATCCTTTTCGCGGATCAACATGCGGACGACGTCATCCAGGCCATCCGCAAGTTTGAAGCAATGGGTTGGCCTGCAGAGCAGGTACGACATCGAGTGGAGAGATTTTCTCGTGAAGCCTTCCAAACCAAAATTCGGAAATTCGTCGCAGCCCGAATCGAAGAGAAACAGGAACGTCAGAGCTTCCGAGCTCAGCCCGCATAAGTCCGTTACGGGATTTGCGGGTGCTACTAAGAGAGCAGCCGATGTGATTGTATCGGCAGCTACGCTGATTCTGCTCGCCCCGGCACTGGCCGTCATCGCGGCCGTCGTGCGTTTAAGTGATGGTGGATCGGTCCTCTATCGCCAAACCCGTGTTGGGTTGGACGGGCACCGCTTCACCATTATCAAATTCAGAACCATGCTGGAGCAGGCCGAACGTGACCTGGGCGCGATCTGGTCCGTCCCGAATGATCCACGGTGCACGAGGATCGGATACTACCTGCGGCGATCTGGTTTTGATGAGCTTCCTCAACTCTGGAATATCCTCCGGGGCGATATGAGCTTTGTGGGTCCGCGCCCCGAACGCCCCGAATTCACTCGCGAGTTCCGGCGGGAACACTCCTACTACGACTTGCGCCACACGGTTCGGCCCGGCCTCACGGGCTATGCTCAAGTTCACGGCTGGCGCGGCTACACCAGCCTCGAAGAGCGCCTTCGCCACGACCTTTACTACGTGCGCAACTGGTCCTTCGCTCTCGACGTTCGTGTCTGCTTCGCTACGTTGATTCGCGGTTGGAGCGAAAAGACCCGGAACGGCGCGTAGAAAATGGGGTCCTCCTCTACTCGGAGCCCATTTTCTTGAGGATTGTTCGCTTGTGGCTGGCCAGGTGGAGCTTCAGCCGGCGCGGTTCAAGCAGTACATCGCAGTCGTTGGACTTCGGTAGGTGGCCGACCTTCCGCCGGAAATACCGTCCGAGGATTGCTCGGCTGAATCGTTCCAGCAGTTGTATTGGGCCGAATCGTAGCACGCTTTCGAGAACCCCCTTCAGCGGTGACACCTGGATTTCAGCATAGCGCTCGCGGTGCCGAGCCGGGGTGAAATTCGGGAAATGCACTCGGACAAAGGGATTCTTTTCCAGGAAGCGGTCGTAAACCGTCTTACCGTAGAAAGGTTTCA
>QHXC01000224.1 GCA_003222815.1 Acidobacteriota bacterium
CAGCATGCCTCTGTATCGACGTATGGAGCCGAACATCCAATCCTTGGAATTCAAGTGCGTCGAGTTCTCGGAAGAGTTCGTCTATGGACATTTAGTCGATAAGCCGAGCAAGTGAGACAAAGAGTATTGTAAAGAGGGCACGTAAACCGGTCGGAGGAGGCTTCCGATGAAGCATCGATTTCTTGCACGAATGAGCGCGCTGCCAGCAGTGGCCGGACTGGTGCTGTTGGCGCAAATGCCGGCTGCCGGCCAGCAGGCCGCAACAAGAGGAACCCAGAAAACAGGCGCGCCCGCATCCACCAGCTTTGCCGTGCCGCGCACCTCGTGGGGTGATCCGAACCTGGAGGGAGTGTATACGTTCGCTACCCTGACACCTTTCCAGCGGCCGGCTGCTCAGGCCAGTAAGGACGTACTGACGGAGGAAGAACAGAAGGCGCTGGAGGAGCAACTCAAGAAAAAGCAGGAGGAGAACATCGCCACGAACGAGCATTTCAGCTATAACGCGCTATGGTTCGCGAGCGACCAGGGGAGGCCCACAGGCCGCACATCGATTCTTATGGATCCAGAGGACGGCCGCTTGCCTCCATTGACGGAGCGGGGACAGAAACTGCGCGCGGAAATGCAGGCGCGCGCCGCCACGAAGCGCATCGGAAAGGACCAACTGGTCGACACGTGGGAGGACATTTCGACTTACAACCGCTGCCTCTCCCGTCCCATGCCGCGGGTCACACAAGAGTACAATCAGGGAGCCGAGATCCTGCAGACGCCTGGATACGTCACGATTTTCTACGAGAGCATGCACGATGTTCGCGTCATCCCGCTTGACGGCCGTCCGCATCTGGATTCCGGCATCCGCCTGTGGAATGGCGATTCCCGAGGCCACTGGGAAGGAGACACTCTGGTAGTCGACTGGACGAATTTCAGCGACAAGCAGAAGTCCGATGGGTCCGCTCCGTTCGGTGGTTTTCCGCAAGGCAACTTGCACGTCACCGAACGATTCCGGAAAGTGAATGCGAACACGCTCGATTACATGGTCACGGTGGAGGATCCAACGATCTGGACCAGGCCTTTCACATTCGAACTTCCCTGGAGAGGCGACGATCCGACGTATCGCGGCCCGGACGATCTTTTTGAGTACGCGTGTCACGAAGGCAACTACCGAATGATGGAGAACGCCATCACCGCAACGAAGGCAGTAAGGGCAGCCCAGTCCAGAAAGAAATAGGAGGGTGAATCCGATGAGTAGAACATTTCTTGGCGCGGCCGTGGCTGCTGGCGTGCTGCTGTTTGTGGTAATGGCGCCGGCATGGGCGCATCACTCCTTCGCCTCGGAATATGACGCCGATATGCCGGCAAAGATCCAGGGAACAGTGAAGAAAGTCGAATGGATCAATCCTCACAGTTGGATCACCATCGATGTGAAGGGTCCCGGCGGTACGGTACAAACCTGGGAAATCGAAGCCGGCGCTCCCACACTCCCGGATGGGCGAAAGCTCTTCATGGCGACGTCGAATCCGTTTGAGCCGGATTCTGAAAAAAAGGATAAGTAGGCCGCGAGACGGAGCCATATGCGAATTATTGCGTTGCTCCTTCTAGCCAGTCCGGCCATCGCACAGGCGCCTTTCCAGCCGGTGGCCACCATATCGGAGATCATGGTGGCCATTACGCTTCCGTACTCGGATGCGCTGCTCTATATCGAGCGGAATCCTCCGAAAAATGACAGGGATTGGGAGACGCTGCAGATGCAGGCGCTCATGCTTGCTGAATCCGGAAACCTCTTGATGATGAAAGGGCGCGCCAAGAATCAGGGACTGTGGATGAAGGACGCCAAGCTACTCGTGGAAGCGGGTGCCGCGGCCGTGAAAGCAACTCGAGCGAAGGACATTCAGGCAGTGCTCGCGTTGAACGAACAGATTGTCAGCTCCTGCATTGCTTGCCACACTCAATTCCGTCCCCGCAACCGCCAGCGGCGAGGAACGATCGACTGAACCTATCGCGGGTTTAATGGTGGGGGTCTACCGAACTTCGCCTCGTCCACCGGGACATTCGTCTTTATCTCCTTCAGCATGATCGAATCGCGTCCGTCCAGCCATGCGTAGGTGATGCGGAATGGGAAAGCATCCTTCTTAGGACAAGTTTTTTGGCCGCGAATGACGCGAATGACGCGAACCGGCGATCAACGATTCTTTTACGCGCCGGTTCGCGTCATTCGCGTCATTCGCGGCACAGAATCTGACGGACCTAAAAGAGGTATTTCAGCGCGAACTGCATGATCCGCGGGTCACCGGCCATGAGAATCTTTCCAAAGTCCTTGCTGTTCAAAGCAAGAACGGGATTGTTTGGATTCAAATGGTTCGGCATGTTGAACGCTTCGGCGCGGAACTCTACGGACTGCCGCTCCGACACCCGGAACTTTCGGGTTAGACCCATGTTGAGTGTGATGAATCCCGGTCCCTGGATGTTCAGGGAAGCGTTGCCCCACACGCCATCGGCCGGTCGCGCGAAGGCCGCCGGATTCAGCCAGCCATTGACGCCTTTATTAGGTAAATAAGGATTGGCGAGCACCTGGTTCGCGCGATCGTTACCGAATCCCGTACCCAATGATGTATTGAAGCCCGACGTCACCGAGAAGTAAGTTCCGGACTGAATGCGGGCGATGCCCGATAGTTGCCACGCGCTGGCCAGCAGGCGAAGCAGATTGTTTGAAAACTGCGGCGTCTCGTACACCGTGGACGCATTGATACTATGCCGCGTGTCGCCGGGACAACCACCGCGTTCGTTCCGGCGACGGCCGGGAAAGACACCAGTCGAGGTCTGGGAACCTCCAGCCGCAAAAGGATCGGCGATACAGTGCGACCACGTGTAGTTCGCCTGTATGGTCACGCCGTTGCTGCGACGGCGCTGGACGGTAAGTAACATTCCGTTGTAGCTCGCGGTGCTTTCGTCGCCGAGTGTTGTGATATTCGCAAAGTACTGTCCTTCAGTTGGATTTGCCAGATTGAGGACTCGCCGCTGGTTTGTATTTCCAGTCGTCGAACAAGGACTGAACGTCTGGCCGTTGAGCATACAACTGGCTCCCGGAATGAAGATCGAGGGATTCGTTTCTGTCGCGCTTTGGCCGTGGATCGTGCTGTTCCCGATGTAATTCGCCGAGACCATCCAGTCGGTTCCCACCTGCCGTTGCAAACTCAGGTTCCATTGATGGACGTACGCTACTTTATTGTGCCACTTGAAATTGATGTAGAAGACGCTCTGCGGAAATACAACATTCGAGTTGAGCACTGTCGGAAACGGATTGCCTCCCGGATATCCCAACCACGGATCATCCAGTCCTCCCGCGGGATCGTTGCGCGTGACTTGATTCGCCCACGGCGCGCCATTTCCAGCCCAGTGAAACATCGGAGGCAGGTCGTAAAATAATCCATACGCCGTTCGAACGGTCGTGCGGCCGTCGCTGCTGACATCCCACGCCAATCCCAGCCGCGGCGCAAACTTGAGCCAGGAATTTTCCACGTCGGTATTGAAGCCCGGATCGAGCGCGTCGCCAGAATACTGAAGTCCCGCGGGCGCATTCTTGAAGACCGTGCTCCTGATCCCCTTGTCAAACCATTCCCGTTCAAAGTGCATCGGCCGGCCCAGGTGATAGGGCAAGGTATGCGGCTCCCATCGCACGCCTGGGCTAACAGTCAGGCGGGACGCTGCTTTCCAGGTGTCTTGTATGTACACACCAATGGAGTTCTGCCGGGTATTGGACATGACCGGGCTTCCCTGGACAAAAGCTGAAGCCTTGCCCAACAGGAAGTCGGACAACCCCAGGCCGGTAAAGTGGCCGTCGAAAGTTGTAGCGGGAAATACGGAAGAACCGACGCTGCCGTTGAGCATCTGATGGATCCAGCTCACGCCGAGCCCGATCTGGTGCCTGCCCCTCTCGAGACTAAGATCGTCGGCTAAATGATAGGACGTCGTGTTTTGGTGCCCGGGATTGGTATTCGTGCCCAGGAGACTGAATCCAGTCATGACGGTCATGACCGTCATGTTCGGGACGCCCTCATAAACGCCCTTGGCCCCTAGAGACGTCAGATCGAAGGTTTTCGGAGCGAACTTCGGCAGGTACGACCAATTGACGGAGCCATGAAAAGAGCTCACTGCTCGCGGGCTGATCAGATACGTCTCGCCGAGAGCAAACGAATGCACATTCTGGATCAGATGTCCGTTAGCGCTCGTCAGCACATTCACGCCGTCATAATCCGCGGGCTGGTCCCGGTGCGCGTCAAAAAAGCGCCCGAACAGCGAGTGCCTGGCGTTTACCTGGTAATCCATTCTGCCCGTCGTGATCCATTCGTTCGTCTGAAGACGGCTTCCGAACCGGACTTCGCCGCACGGATCGTTGGTAGTGGGAAAGAGTTGATGATGCACCAGGTTCAACGCCACTTTTGAAAACTGCGAAGGATCGATCGTGTTGTCGATGAACGGAGAACGTAACATTACAGCTTTGCCGGCGTTGCACGCCGGCGAAGCAATTGTCGTAAAGTCTCCCGCGAGCATCGCCGGCGTCGGAATGTAAGCCCGGTTAGCCGAGGGCCGTGCCCGTTCCTTCGTACCTTGTTCGCCCGCGAAGAAAAACAGTTTGTTGCGGATGATCGGTCCTCCGACTGTTCCACCGAACTGATTCCGCTTGAGACCATCGTTCGTAAGCGCGAATGCATTTCGAGCGTTGAGCGCGCCGTTGCGCAAAAATTCAAAAAGATCTCCGTGAAAGTCGTTCGTGCCCGCTTTTGTTACCGCGTTTACCGCACCGGAGGAGTGGAAGCCGTACTGGGCCGCCAGGCCACTGGTTTCCACCTTGAACTCCTGCAATGCATCCGGAAACGGAAGCGGCAGATTCAGGTTATTGTAGGCATCGTTGTGGTTGGATCCGTCCAGGCGATAGGTCAGCCCCGCCTGCATCCCGCCTGCGACCTGGATGATGATCGTCGGGTAGTTTCGGCTGCCTGGATTCAACGTGCCCTGCGTCGACGTGGTCGCCACTCCCGACAGCAGGAC
>QHXC01000225.1 GCA_003222815.1 Acidobacteriota bacterium
CTCGACGTTTTCCACGAGATTGGTCGTGAAGGGGCTTGGCGCCGGGAGGGGCGGCACGCCTGGGCGCGGAATAAACGTGTCCGCCTGAATCAGCAGTTTTTCCTTCGGCACGTATGCCATCAGCAATCCTTCGCTATGCAAATTCCCGCGCACCAGATAGAGCTCGAGCGTCATATCGCCGTCGGTGAGGACGCGCTTGTCCTTAATTGTTTCGATGACTGGCGCGCGCGGCATTCGTGCAAGACGGTCTGGATTTAGCGTATGCGGATTCTTGAAGATGTCCTGCTCGTAGTAGCGTTTGTGCGATTCGTGCGTGATGATCGGAATACCTTCGGCCACGTATGCGCGAATGCCACCGGCATGATCCGAGTGGTGGTGTGTATTGACGAGGTATTTGATCGGCTTGTTGGCGAACACCCGCTTTACTTCGCCGATCGTTGCCAGGGACTGGTCGTCACCCCCCGGTCCTTCGACAATGACGAGGTGATCTTTGAACTCGACTGCAATACTCCGCTCCGCGCCATAATTCAGAACCCAGATAGCGCCGCCGATTTTCTCAGATTGGATGCGGACAGCCGCGGCCGCCTCCGAGCCGCGTCCTCCGGCGCCACCGCCGCGCTGGGGGTTGCCGCGGAATTCCAGTGCGGCGGAACTGTTCGGCTCCACGCCGTCAACTGTGATATCGAGGATCGGATAGCCGCCCTGACGCTGCACGATGTGCATGGGAAATTTCACGCCACCAAAGTCTTTGTAGCCGGAATAAATGCCTTCAATCAACGTATCGCCCGTAAAACCGCCGTCGATTCGCGTCTCGACTGTCTCGATGAGATTCTGTTCGTTGATCGCAGCCGTTACAGTGTACTTCCCAAAGGCCGTGAACGATACAAGCTTGTCCTTTCCGCGCATGCCCGATATCTTCGCCCCGCCATTCGCCGCTGCGCCCTTTAAGAAGCCATGCGGGGTCAGCCAAATGTTGAGAGCTCCAACCTCTGTACGCCCATCTGTATTTTGGTTTTGGATGATGTCGCCCGGAACCGGACGGATGCCGCCCTGCCCCGTAGCCGGATTGAACCCACCCGCGCCGCCGCCTCGCGGCGGAAATTCATTGTCGATGCGAATGATCTCTTGACGCATCGCGGGGACGCTGTAGTTCACCAGCGCGGCGTACTTCGTGACTTTGTATCGTGGCCACGGCCCGCCGGACGTAAACGCCTGGCCAACCGAATTGTTCGTACCGGTGCCCGTGTATCGAATCGATTGCAGCATGGCGGCGCCCATCGCCTTTGTTGAAGCGTCAGTCACAGAACTGGCATCCTGTGCAGTAACGTTCAGTGGAGCGGTCACCGCGATCACGAACCCGATCAATAGCTTCTCTTTCATATGGCCCTCGCGGCCATTATAGAGGTCTGCTGTCCTCCGCAAAAACTAAAGACGACTTGTGCCTGAGGGAAATTGCTCTCACGTTGCAATTGTCTCTCACCAGGCGATCGCGAAAGCCGAAAGTGGAATGTAGCGAGGGCTTCCGCTCTTGGTGTACTGGACCGATAGAATCCGCTGGTCCAAGCTGGCTTGGTCCCACGTCAAGATTCAGACTTCTTGTAGTAGATCCTAATCTGCAATATATTTTCGTCGCTTCGAAGGACGCCAGTGGCCGCACCGTCGCAAACTTGCCGTGCTTCAAACCACCATGGGCTGGTTTAATGGCGGTCGGTGCAAAAACGGGTGATTTCGCCTGGCGAGTCCCGCTCGGCGTCAACGAAGCACTGCCAAAGGGAAAAAGAAATACGGGATCGCCCAGCGCCGGTGGTCCGATGGCGACAGCCGGCACCATTTTTCATTGGGGGGGAAGGGGAGCCTACTTTTGATGCGTATTCGGTATGCCGTCGTATTACTCGCAGCGGCGACGCTGCCAATCCTGTCTGCTCAGAATCCTCGAAAACCCGATGCCGATTGGCCAATGTACAATCGCGATCTGGCCGGCACGCGCTATTCTCCGCTCACCCAAATCAACACGAAAAACGTCGCGAAGCTGACCGAGGCATGGTCGTTCCGATTGGGCAGTCCAGGGCCGGCAGGGGGTCTGCGTGGTGACGCGCCTGAAGGCGATGACGCAGCGGCGGCCGGCGGCGTTGAGAACGCTGCGGGTGCACGCGGTGCGCCCGGACGCGGCGGCGCTCTAGCCGGACCGACAGCTAACGCGGAGGCCACGCCGATTGTCGTCACCAGCGTGATGTATTTGCCTGCAGGCAACCGTGTCCTCGCCCTCGATGCGCAAACGGGAAAAGAAATCTGGACATACAAACTGCCCACCGGCAACACCACGGCGCGAGGGGTCTCCTATTGGCCCGGCGACGAAAACACCACTCCGAGAATTATTTTCACTGCGGGTCCAAGACTCGTTGCCGTGAACGCGATCACAGGCGAAGCTTCCGCCGGCTTCGGCCAGGATGGTTTCGTCGATATTAAGGTGGGATGGAACGGCGTTCCGCTGATCTTCAAAAACATTGTGATGCTGGGCGCCACCGTCGGAGAGATCCCGCAAGGGCCGCCTGGCGACTCGCGTGGGTTTGATGCGCGCACCGGCGCCAAGCTGTGGGAATTCCATTCGGTGCCGCAACCGGGGGAACTGGGACACGAAACGTGGGAAGGCGACAGTTGGAAAGACCGCTCCGGCACAAACGCTTGGGGTTGGTATCTCACCATGGACGAGAAGCGCGGCATTCTCTACATGCCCTTTGGATCACCGGCGGCAAACTATTATGGCGGAGACCGAAAAGGCGACAACTTGTTTGGCAATTCTGTGGTCGCCGTCGATGCGGAAACCGGAAAGTACAAATGGCATTTCCAAACCGTTCATCACGATCTGTGGGATTCGGACTTGCCGCCCGCGCCGGTTCTGATCGACGTCAAACAGAACGGAAAGACGATTCCAGCACTCGCACAGATTGGAAAGCAAAGCTGGATGTTCGTCCTCAACCGTGAAACCGGCAAACCGATATTCGGTGTCGAGGAGCGTCCGGTTCCTGCGGGCGATGTGCCCGGAGAGTGGTATTCGCCCACGCAGCCGTTCCCACTGAAGCCGCCGCCCCTGGCGCGCACCAGTTTCAAGAAGGAAGATATCGTGACCGCGGAGGACACCACGCCGGAGCACGCCAGGGCCTGTCAGGAGATCTACGAAAAAGCCGGCGGGTTTTACAACGCCGGGCCATTCACGCCATTTCTCTTCCATGAGGAAGGTACGCCGCCCAAAAGCACGATCATTTTTCCTGGAAATGGCGGTCCCAACTGGGGTGGCATGGCGGCGGATCCGAAGACCGCCTACGTTTACGTGCAAACCCACGACGCGGCTCTCAGCGGCTGGGTGGAGAAAAAACGGCCGGGCGGAAATTACGGCAGTGGAAACGGCTCGCCGCAACCTTACGACAGAGGCAGCGTGGATGGTCCGGGTCCCTATCACGGCTTCGGCGCCCCCATCAAGGACGCAAGCGGGCGGACGGTCGGAAACGCACCATGCCAAAAGCCACCATGGGGGCGACTGTGGGCCGTGAATGCCAATACTGGCGAGATCGCGTGGCAGACGACGCTCGGCCTGAACGAGGCGCTGCCGCCGGGTAAACAGAACACTGGAGGATCGGGTAGCGCCGGTCCGATTGTGACAG
>QHXC01000226.1 GCA_003222815.1 Acidobacteriota bacterium
CGAGTAACTCTTTGAGCTTCCCACAAGCGGCTTCTAGAGAGTTTGGCACCGGCAACATTTACGGCACTCCGGTTTGTACGAGGCCGTTGGCGCGGCGGACGCTAGGCTTCTCCTCACCGCAGGTGATAAGAAGAATGTAGATTGTGAGCATCTAAGCTTGGTCCGGACTATTACTTTCTGAGCCGCCTGCTTACCTCTGCCTTTATCGCCTCGGCCTGCCGAGTCGTGAAAAGCAAATGCCCGTAACTGGCGTTCTGCACGTCCCAAAGATTCCAGGGCCCACGCATAATGCCGGTTGCGGAGTGTGTCTGATCGTTCAGCAGCAGGTGACCAATCTCGTGGGCGATCACATGTCCAAGGATCTGAGCCGCATCCGCATGGGTGTCGGTAATGTGTTTCACAGCAAAGGCTTCTACGCGGTCGTAAAACGCGTATACCCACTGCCTTTCAGGGCCGCTCCCAGGCGCTAGACCCATTACATCATCCGGGAGATTATGGGCGCCGAGACGATTGGATATCAGGCCCGGGAGGATCGTGAGCTGGATGTGCGAGCGGGGGAACGATCCCTCGTCCAGCGAATGCGCTAGCTTGCCTTCGGACCGCAGGCCAGGATCGACCCATCGGCTTTCTACACCCGCCTTCTTGAAGATTCCCGTGGCCGTTCTCTCCGCTTGAATCAACGTCACGGGGTCAACTTCGGCACCGTTGGAGACGTGAATCGTAAGGACCAGGCTCCCTTCTGGTGCACCAGCCGCCACAATCTGCCCTACTCCTGTGAACCCACTTGTCAAAATGAACCCTAAGATCGAAAAGGCTTTCAGTCCGGTCTCCATAGCGATCCCTCCTGCGTTCAAGGGGGAATGCGGGAAGGAGGTGTAAAAACTGGAAGGCCACGAAAAAGTTTTTGAACGACGCTAGATTCGAGGGAGGGCCGGGGCTATACTCCACCAGTTAATCGGCTCAGTCGACTGAGAGAGAAAGGAGACTGAAAGTCATGGCCGCATCCAGATCCCATGCGGTCACGGGGTTGCTTCTGGCTTGGGGTCGGGGAGAGCGAACAGCTCTGGAGAAGCTGGTCCCTCTCGTCCATGCGGAGCTGCGACGGATCGCTCATCGGTACATGAACCGCGAGCGCCGCGGCCATACGCTGCAGACCACCGAGTTAGTCAACGAGGCTTACCTTCGGCTGATTGATGCAAGCCAAGTGCGCTGGAAAGACCGCGCCCACTTCTTGGCGATCTCCGCTCAATTGATGCGGCGCATCCTGGTGGATTTCGCCCGCTCCCGGCGGTACCTTAAGCGGGGAGGCGGAGCGCACAGGACGTGGTTTGATGAGGCAAAGTTCCAGTCCCCATTGCCGAGCCCGGACTTGGTGGCGCTCGATGATGCGATGGAGGCGCTCGCCGTTAAAGACGCCAGAAAAAGCCAGGTAGTGGAGTTGCGCTTCTTTGGCGGCCTGAGCGTGCAGGAAACCGCCGAGGTCCTGAAAGTTTCCCCTGACACGGTTCACCGCGATTGGAGGTTGGCCAAGGCGTGGCTGGCGCGGGAGATGGGGAAGGCAGCGACGAGCGTGGTATGACGAGCGATCGTTGGCAACAAGTCGAGCGGCTTTATCATGCCGTGCTGGAACGCGAAGGGAACCAACGAGCTGCTTTCCTAAGAGAAGCCTGTGCCGGGGATAACGCGCTGCGGCAGGAGGTGGAGTCACTGCTGGCGCAAGAGGCGGGCTTTTTGGAATCGCCCGCGCTGGAGGTGGCGGCCCAGCAGTTCGCCGAGGAGCACGACCAAGTTCTGATCGGGCGGCGAATCGGCGCCTACCAGATTCTCTCCTTGCTTGGCGCAGGCGGCATGGGTGAGGTGTACCGAGGGAAAGACACTAAGCTGAAGCGCGACGTTGCGCTTAAGGTGTTGCCGGATGCCTTCGCTAGCGATCCAACGCGCATGGCGCGCTTCCAACGTGAGGCCGAGATCCTAGCATCTCTAAACCATCCCAACATCGCACAGATATACGGGATCGAGGAGCGGACCCTGGTGATGGAACTAGTTCCGGGCCAGACTCTCAAAGGTGCGCTGCCCATCGAGACGGCGCTCAACTATGCCAGGCAGATTGCCGAGGCTTTGGACGCCGCCCATGATAAAGGCGTCACTCATCGCGACCTGAAGACTTCCAACATCATGATTACGCCCGCGGGCGTGGTGAAAGTCCTCGACTTCGGACTGGCCGTACAAAGCCGCGAGCGTGAGGAAGGGGAAACGCTCACCATTTCGCCGACCCGCTCCGGTATGATCCTGGGCACCCAAGCCTACATGAGTCCGGAGCAGGCTCGCGGCGAGCCGGTCGACCGCCGGGCCGATATCTGGGCCTTCGGCGTGGTGCTCTACGAGATGCTCACAGGCAAGCAGGCGTTCAGCGGCGAGACGGCTTCCGACACTTTGGCCTCGGTGCTGAAAGATGAACCGGAGTGGAATCGAGTGCCTCAGAAAGCGCAGCGTCTGCTGCGGCGTTGCCTGGAAAAAGACCCGAAGCGACGTCTGCGCGATATCGCGGATGCGATGGCGCTGATAGATGACGCGCCGCAGGGCACGACTCAGGCCCGCGCTACAAAGCTGCCGTGGGTGGTGGCCGGCGCGCTTGCTCTCGCTCTCGCCGTCTCGTTCTACTATGCCACCCGGCCTGCGCCGCTCCGCCCACTGGTTCACCTGAACGCAGAGATTGCGACCGACACACCGCTGGCGAGGATTGGCGCCGGAGGTGCGCTCGCTCTTTCACCCGATGGCGCGCGCCTGGCTCTCACTTTGCGCGGCGCTGATGGCAAGGTGCGCTTGCACACACGCCTGCTGCAGCAGAACCAGGTCACGCCGCTCGCCGGGACGGAGAACGCCTTCTCACCGTTCTTTTCTACTGACGGAGAATGGATCGGCTTTTTCGCCGATGGCAAGCTCAAGAAGATTTCGGTTCAGGGCGGCGCCGCCGTCACGCTGTGCGACGCGCCCGACCCCGACGGCGCAAGCTGGGGCGACGACGGCAATATTGTCGCGGCGCTCAATGGTAGTGGTGGTACCGGACTCTGGCGGGTGCCTTCGTCCGGCGGGAAGTGCGCGCCGCTTACGAAATTGAATCCGGGCGAATTCACCCACCGCTGGCCGCAAGTGCTCCCCGGGAGCCAAGCGGTCTTATTCACGGCGTCTACCCAAGTGGGAAACTTCGACGACGCCGCCATCGACGTTGTCTCCCTCAAGACCGGCGCGCGAAAGACAGTGCAACGCGGGGGCTTCTTCCCGCGCTACCTGCCTACTTCCAACGGAACCGGGCATTTGGTCTACCTGCACCAGAGCACGCTGTTCGCCGTGCCCTTCGATCCCGGCAGGCTGGCGCTGGCCGGCCTGCCGGCGCCCATTCTGGAGGATGTCAGCGGCAGCGCAGGAGCGGGCGGACTTTTTGCATTCGGCGGAGCACCCTCTGGGCCAGGAACTTTCGCTTACCTAGCCGGGATGAGACCGGTTGGCGTTTGCCGTAGCTAGCGGCACCGGGACGGACGTCTGGGTGAAGGATCTGGGCCGGGACACTCTATCGCGTCTCACCTTCCTCGCCGGCGTGAATCGTCTCCCGGTGTGGACTCCCGATGGGAAGAACATCGTATTCACGTCCTCGAACCCGGCGGCCCCGGGTTTGTACTGGGTCCCTTCGGACGGCTCGGGCGAGGCGCAGCGTCTGTCCGATGGCAAGCTGGTCAATGAATTCCCAACCTCGTTCTCGCCGGATGGGAGGCGCCTGGCTTTTTGTGCCACGGGCGGCAGCAGTGCGGACATTTTCACGGCGTCCTTCGAAGGCGATCCTGGCCGAGGCACCCTCGGGGTCCATCTCGGGAATCCGGAGTTGTTCCTGGGGACTCCGTTTCTCGATTGCTACCCGGCGTTTTCGCCCGACGGGCGGTGGATGGCGTACAATTCAGACGAATCTGGGACCCAGGAAGTGTACGTGCGGCCGTTCCCAGGGCCTGGCGGACGATGGCAGATTTCGAAGGGCGGAGGCTTCAACCCCCGGTGGTCACGCGACGGACGTGAACTGCTTTTTGAGAACCCCGAGCAGCGCGTGATGGCCGTCGGCTATCACGCCAAGGGCGATTCCTTCGCCGCGGGCAAGCCTCGGGTGTGGTCGGCGACTCGCCTGTTGTTGAGTTCTGGCGGCATCTCCGTCTACGACCTGGCGCCGGACGGCAAGCGCATCGCGGCGATTCTGGCGGGCGGCGAAGCGGGCGGAGAGACGCCCACGCACCTGACGTTCCTGCTGAACTTCTTCGACGAATTGCGGCGGAAGGTGCCACCGGCGAAGTAATCTTAAAAAGTCTCTTCCCCGAGCTGACCTCCAGGAAAATGCGGCAGACCTGGGCAATTTCACGTAAGTCCCACATACAAAATCGCTTCCACGAAGTCATGTGTTTCGTCCGATTCCAAGATGCCTGGTAAACCGACAAACCGTAGAGTGGGCGTGGATCGGACGCATGCAGGTTCAGTTTCCGAAATGCCGATCGCACTGTTGCCCGCCGCCGTAGATTTGGCGGATAAGCGTCGCGTGGTCAATTTCGGGTTCCCGCACAGTGTATCGGGCGCGTTAGTATCACAAACTGGAAAACGCAGATGCAGATGCCAACCACAGCCCGCTATCACACTGGGTTGACGAACACAATTCATCGCACCGAAGGCATTGCGCTATTGCGAACCACAAGCGCGGTCAGCCTTATGCTGCTCCTCATAGCCAGCTTTCCTGACGAGGCGCAGGCGACAGTTTGCAGCGCCTTGAGTGCGCCACGGCATGACTTTCAACTGCTCGCAGGCTACTCGCCAGTCTCCAGCACTTGGATTGGTAGAACAGAGGATCGAAAGTTCGTGCTCGCCGGCTTCACGTACAGCTACCGCTGCTGGAAAGCACGTGAGGTTGGCATTAGCTATACGACTGGTGTTTTTCCAGTAGCTGCCTTGCTGCAACCTGCAATGCCTAACTTCCGGGCATCAACACCGCGGATCATTCCGGAACATGCCGTTTACGGTGTGGGCGTGCTGCCGGTTGGGTTCACTGCACACTTTGGCAGACATGCCATTCAGCCATTCTTCGAGATGCGTGGCGGTATGATCGCATCGACCGAACCGGTACCAATCAACGCCCCGGATTCGACCGGTTTGAACTTCCTGTTCGACTTAGGTCCTGGCATGCGTTTCAAAGTCGGCGATCATCACGCGGTCAGCATGGGTTATAAGTTCCTTCACATCTCGAATGCGTACACGACCAACTTCAATCCCGGAGTGGACAACAATGTGATCTTCGTCGGATTGTCCGTATTGCGCTAGTAACGAAGCGGAAGAGTCATGGAGTTTCAACCTTATCCGCTCGATGGTGGAGACCCTGTTCTAACTGAGCGGACTGGCTGAAGACAAGCAAACGACGATTGCCGAACTGCGGCGGATTCTGGCGCCGGCCACTACCGAGAAGACATAAAGCATCTTCGGAGGCGAAACTTATCATTTACGGTTAATCGAAACAAGCCGTATGATTGGCGGAAAAGCCACGTATGAAGTGCATCGGTTTCTCGCTTGCCCTGTGGTTGCTGGCCTCGAATGCATTTGCACAAGGCGATCGCGGCGTCGTCATGGGCGTTGTTATCGACCCCGACGGGAATGCAGTCGAAGGTGCGACAGTTAACGCGAAGAATGTGGCAACCGGAGCAATAGTCAGCGCGGTGAGCTCGGCGAAGGGAGACTTCACGATTTCCGGCTTGCCCGCGGGTACCTACGACGTCGCGACTCCAACACTCGGCTTCACGTTCCGTTCATATAGCCGCTTAGGTCTCGTCCTGCACGCGGGCGAGACGCTGCGGACCGACATTCGTCTGCAGTGGAACCTCAATCTTGGAACCATCGGCGATGATTACTATCTTTCCATCCGCAACAAATATGCGAGGCTGACCGGCCCCGCGCCTCGAGCGGCGGACGGCAAACCGGATCTGTCTGGCGTTTGGCAGGGTAGTCCGGATACGAACGCAGAGGCGCCATCGCCTTTGGAATGGGCGGCAACGATCGCGAAGAAAAACGTGGAAAATAATCTTAGGGATTCTCCCACCGCGATCTGCTTGCCCGGATGGGTGATTCCGGCTCAGCCGATCTTGTATAAATTCGTTCAGACACCCGCGGTGATCGTGCTGTTGTTCGAATTGGAGCCTCATAACCGTCAGATCTTCATGGATGGCAGATCGCATCCTGCCGATCCCGATCCGACCTGGACGGGACATTCCATCGGAAAATGGGAGGGCGATACACTCGTAGTCGACACGATTGGATACAACGACAGAAGCTGGCTTCCCACCGCTATACCGCACACCGAGAAGCTCCACGTCATCGAACGCTATCGTCGTCCCGATCTGGCGCACTTGAATGTGGATGTGACGATTGAAGATCCGGGTACTCTCAAAAAGCCTTGGCAGCTTCACATGACCTGGACTCTTGCGCCCGGCGAAGAGATCCTAGAGTCGGTCTGCGAAAACGATCATTACCGCGAACGTGTCCTCGGAAAATAAGATCGGAACGGGCTGACGGTGGATGCGCAATTTGTGGGGCTTAGACCGCGACACTAGCTCAACTTTGTTCTACGTGCTTCGGCTTCGGCAAACCATCCGAGGCGCAGCTTCTCTGTCGGAATCCCCGACATGTAGGGCTTGATGTCGAGAATTGGTGTTCCATTGAGCATGTCGATTCCGCGCACGCGCACTTTGCGGCCTTCGCGACCGAGCACTTCGACAACCGTCAAACCGATAGGGTTCGGACGGTAAGGCGAGCGAGTTGCGAAGACTCCGTGCGGGCGGTCGTCGGTTGGCGGAACTCCGATGAGCGCGAACCCCTCGCTTCGATCAAAAACCCAAATGACAAAAAGGTGTGAGAAACCCTCGATATCGATTAAGCCTTCCTCGAACTCGGGAGCAATTTCGAGAAGCCCTTCTGCGTGATGCTGCGTTCCGGGGCCTCTCGGAACCTGAGTGGTCTCAAAGTATGGCGAACACACGTAACCGATCGGCTGAAACTTAAACATTCCGGCCTCCTGAGGCATTCTAATTGGCAGTACATTGGCGGTCCAGCATTTGGAAACGGTTGCTTGAAACGCTCAAGGGCAAACGGGACCGCGCCGCCGGAATTCTTCCGAGGAATGCCTTAGCGCCGATCGAATGTGGCAGCGCATCGCCCACGGAATTTAATTGGTGGCGGCAGCAGACCCAGCCGTTCCAGGATGTTTCCGCCTACGACTTCGTGCGGTGCAGGGCCGCACGTTCACGGCCGCGGACGACCTCCCGGACGCGCCCAAGACCGTGGTGCTCGCCTACGCGTTCTGGCGGCGGCACTTCGGTGGCGACACCCATGTGATCGGCAGGCGCATAACGCTGAGGGGCGCGCGCTATGAAATCATCGGCGTCGTGAGCCCCAGTTTGCAAGATGGTCAGATTGCAGAACGATCCAGGTTATCCGGCGACATCGAAATTCACGAGCCACCGGACGTCTATGTCCCCTCCCAGCTTGACCCCAATAGCGCGAGTCATGGCCATCACTTCAACGTCGCCGGTCGCTTGAAACCCGGAGTTACTCTGGCCGAAGCGAATGCGCAGTTACAAGCCAGTTATCCAGAGTACGGCCGCAAGTGGCCGGACGATGTCCGCGGGGAGGGCGCGGGGTTCCGTGTGCAGCCCTTGTAGGATGCTATCGTCGATGGCGTCCGGAATTCCCTGCTGATTCTGCTGGGCGCGGTCAGCCTTGTGCTGCTGATCGCTTGTGCGAATGTAGCCAACTTGCTGCCGGCGATGCGCGCGAGCCGGGTCGATCCTATCCACGCGCTACGGTATGAATAGGTTCCGGGCTGCGGAAACAATCTTCGGAACCAAGCCATTTTTAGAGGTTGCAGGTGAGGTCACTCTTGGAGATGCAGCGTATGTACAGGCCACTGAACTGATCCGCATAGGGGCAGCGGGACTTGCCTTGAAAGGGTTCAGGCTCTCGTGGATAATCACAACCACGTCAACGGACCAATGCCTAGAAGCACAATCGATTTCGACACGGTACGGAAAATCGGACTCGCCTTACCCGGCGTCGAGGAGAGTACAGCGTACGGGTCCCCGGCACTCAAGGTCCATGGAAAACTCCTGGCGGGTATTGCCGTTAATCGCTCGGCCGAACCGGGCTCGCTTGGGGTTTGCGTAGACTTCGATGATCGCGCTGAGTTGCTCGCTGCGGATCCCGATGTTTATTACGTCACGGACCACTACGTTCCCCATAACGTTGTGCTGGTTCGCCTGTCTCGCGTCAATCCCGATGTGTTACGGGATTTGCTCGGCATGGCCCACAAGTTTGTGACCCGCAACGTAGCGCCTCGTCCGCCAGCGCGGAAGCGCCGAAGGCTCGGTCCAAGAAAAACGAATAAAAGTCACATTCCGAGAGGTTGACGACGTACTCGGAAATAGTCCCCGTCCGATAAACCGACTATACAGCAGGTGGCGGTAATCAAGCCCACCGCGGACTCCGAACTTCCTCCGATACTAAGGGCTCGCGCAAAAATAACTTGGCAGAATGCGGGCTCGGGAGGATCTGACCAATGTTCAATTCCCAATGCTCAATTCTCATCCGAAAGGAGAAGCGGCCGCATGTGTGCGAGCCGTTTTAATTAAAGCCGATGGAATCTTGTCTTGCATCGGTGGAACATTTGGCAATCCGACATCCACTTCGGATGAGAATTGAGCATTGGGAATTGAGCATTGGTCAGATCCCCGGTCGGATTCATGGCAGCGGATTCTGCCAAG
>QHXC01000227.1 GCA_003222815.1 Acidobacteriota bacterium
AGGAAACAATGAAGTGCACAGTCGCTGGTTTTGTGGCAGTAGTGCTGTCGTTTTTTGTTTTATCCGCTCCGGCATTCGCTCAGTCGAGTAATGCCTCGTTAGGCGGAACCGTTTCCGACGCCTCGGGCGCTTTAATTCCGGGCGTCACGGTCACAGCGACGAATACTGGAACGGGAATCGTCACTACCGTGTTGAGCAACGAAACCGGGACATACCAGTTTCCACCCCTGCAGCCGGGGACCTACAAGGCGAGCGCAGAGCTTGCCGGTTTCCGGACACAGACCTACAACGAGGTCACGCTTGGGATCTCGCAGCAGGTCCGATTGAATTTCGCACTCCAGGTGGGCGGACAGGCGCAGACGGTTGAAGTGAGCGTGGCCGCCGATACGCTCATCGCCACAACGTCGGCGTCGGTGGGTGTGGTGCTTCCGGAATATAAGTTACGCGACCTTCCGTTGGGCGGCCGCGATGTTACCGATCTGGTCAACGCCATGCCCGGGGTTGTTGGAACCAACATTTCCGGAGCGCCGACTGGCTTTTCGATGACGACGCGGGACGGAATTCCCGTCAACCAGGGGCGGTACAACCCTGGTGTGTTTACGCAGACGTTCATCAGTCCGGACCTTGTGGATGAAGTCCGCATCATCGTGGCGCCCGCAGATGCGGAGTTCGGACGCGGCTCGGGGCAGGTTCAGATGGCGACCCGGTCGGGAACCAACGAATACCGCGGCTCGGTGTTTTGGGCGAACCGCAACTCCGTGTGGGATGCGGCCACGTTTAACAACAACTTTAACAACCTCGGCAAGGATTACCTGAACCGCAACCAGTATGGCGGGCGTTTCGGTGGTCCGATCGTCCGAAACAAGACCTTTTTCTTCTTTCTGTACGAGGGCCAGCGTACCGTGCAAAAGGCGGTCGTCACGCCGATCGTGCTAACGCCGACGGCACGGCAAGGGATTTTCCGATATTTCCCAGGAGTCCCAAACGCCGGCGCGACGGCAGCCGTTCCCAGTGTGGACCTGGCGGGAAACCCCGTCAGGCCGGCGGGAGCGACCGGTGATCTGGTGTCCTTCAGCGTATTTAACCGCGATCCACTGCGCCCTGGACCCGACCAGAGTGGCCTGATCAAGCGGACGATCCTCGACCCGATGCCCCTGCCGAACAACTTCGAGGCAGCCGGTGGCGTTGATGGTCTGAATACAGCGCGCTATAAGTGGATCCGCCGGCGGTACGGATCCGATACCCTCTCCGGGGGGAGTGAAGGAGACCTCACCAACCGCGACCAGATCAACCTCCGCATCGATCATCAGTTCAACGCCAATAACAAACTGACCTTGGCGGGCACGCGCGAACATGGTTTTGCCGACCTTAGCTTGTCGGAGTGGCCCGGTGGATTCAACGGCTTCATCGACCACCACCCGCTGGTCTATACAGGATCGTTCGTTTCTACGCTGTCTCCGACCCTGGTCAACGAATTCCGCTTCGGATTGCGGCGGGGGAAACTGGCCGCGGGTCAGGCATATGACAACGCTAAAACAGGAAAGAAAGCCCTGGAGTTCATGGGAAAGAGCGGCGCGATCCCATGGACGATTGAAGGGACGTTGTTTGGCCAGAGCAGCATGATCTATGCAGACAACGGCAGCATTGGCAACAGCACGCCCCTGTGGAATTACGGAGACAACGTCAGTTGGACCCGAGGCAAACACGCGTTCAAAGGTGGCGCGGACCTCCGGCGCCAAGCCGGCAATGCCTGGAACTCCGACGAAATTGTCCCAGCGGTCCATCTCGGCCCAAGCCCGAACGCGGGGCCCATGGGTCCGGCTCCGTTTGGTAACGGCGTGAATATGGTGCAACGGGAATACTACTGTTTCGCTTGTGGAATACCGGTCCAGAATATCGAAACGACGAATTTCCCGGGTATCAATGCCACGGATGTGCAGCGTGCGAAAGATTTGTTGACCGATCTTTCGGGCTCGGTCGCCAATATCAGCCAGGCCTTCAGCCTGCGGCCCGATCCGAAGAATATTAAGTGGCTGGATTACAGCGAGTATTACCAGAAGTATCGGGATTTCCACCAGAACGAGTTGAGCTGGTTCTTCAAAGACGATTGGAAGATTCGTCCGGACCTCACGCTCAACCTCGGCACGCGATGGGAGTGGTATGGCGTGCCGTATGAAGGTAACGGAATGATGGCCGCGCCGGTCGGAGGAAGCAACGGCCTGTTCGGGCTCTCGGGATCGAGCTTCGCCGACTGGTACAAGCCCGGAATCCGGGGTTCGTTGACAACGGTGGAGTTCGTCGGCAAGCACTCGCCGCAACCTGACAAGAAACTCTACCGGAACGACTGGAACAACTTTGCTCCCGCCGTGGGATTGAGCTGGTCGCTACCGTGGGGAGGCAAGGATAAGACCGTCCTTCGTGCGGGATACGGAGTGGCCTATGCAGGACGGTTCGCCGGCGGCGGCGGGTTGGGAGTCGACATTAACGTCGGTTTGGCGCCGAGCACGAACCAGTTTGCGAATCATCCGTCAACCCGGCCCGAGGATCTGGATCTTCGGACCCTGGTGATTCCAATCCCAGAAAGGAACCCGAACGGCGCGCTCCCGATCGTGCAAGTGACTGAACGAAATCAAGGATTCACGGTGTACGACACGAACCAGGTGACTCCCTATATCCAAAACCTCAATGTGGAGCTTCAGCGGGAGATTGCCCGGAACCTGACGATGGAAGTCCGCTACATCGGCAGCAAAGGGACGAAGTTGGAGGGCACACTTTACCTGAACAACCCCATGGTCGAGGAGAACGGACTACTCGAAGCATTCCGGACCACGGTGTCTGGCGGTAATGCGCCGTTGTTCGATCAAATTTTCAACGGGCTCAATGTTCCGGGTGTTGGACTCGTCAATGGCACCACGCTCACCGGTTCTCAGGCGCTACGCCAGTTCACTGGGACTCGAGCCTTCCTCGCCAATGGCAATGTCCAGGGGCTAGCGGACTATCTAAACCAGAATTCAAGCTTTACCGGCCAGGTTGGTGGGCTTTTGCGCAGAGCTGGGCTTCCGGAGAACTTTATTGTGACCAATCCGCAGTTCGGTAGCAGGACGTTTGGGGGCGCGGCGATCGTGGGCAACCTGAACAACTCGACGTATCACTCCATGCAGTTGGCGGTGACCAAGCGGTTGTCGCAGGGTTTCACGAACCAGACGACGTACGTGTGGAGCCGATCGATCGGCACCAATATTGTCGATCCCCGGAACCGGTCCACGAAGACCCTGCAGACGTTCCACCGCACGCACGCTATCCGCAGCAACGGCACGTGGCAACTGCCATTCGGACCAAACCAGATGTTGCTCGGCAACGCTCCCGGATGGCTGTCGCGGCTGGTCGAACGCTGGCAGTTGGGTTCGATCGTGAGCTGGAATTCTGGAATGCCCCTGAACCTCACGACCAACAGTACGACTCCAAATCCGTTCCAGGTCCTTTTCAACACCAACAACTTTCCGGACCTGGTCGGTGCGTTTCCTAAGGACA
>QHXC01000228.1 GCA_003222815.1 Acidobacteriota bacterium
AACGCCTTATGAATTACGGGTTCCACCCTCCTACAGTTTCGTTCCCGCTCATAGTTCCAGGCGCCGTCATGATCGAACCCACCGAAACCGAAAGCAAACAAGAACTCGACGCGTTCATCGACGCCATGCTAGCCATCGCCAAAGAAGCGGACGAAAATCCGGAATTGGTCAAGACCGCCCCGCACACGACACGGGTCGGCCGTATCGATGAAGCTGCGGCGGCCCGGCGGCCGGTGTTGCGCTGGCGGCCGGACGTTACGCCACTGTAAACACGGGCTGAAGCCCGCGGCTACATAGGGCGAGAACGTTTCGGCAAGCATGTAGTCGCGGGCTTTAGCCCGAAAAGGTCACACACTTACTGCCCTTCGACCCAGACTTCACCATCTTCGAAGAATTCTTTCTTCCAGATGGGAACGACTTTTTTTAGCTTGTCGATTGCGTAATGGCAGGCGTCAAAAGCGGGGCGTCGATGAGGGGAAGTAATGATCACCGCGACGCTCGTCGCGCCGATATCGAGGTGGCCGAGCCGATGGACCAGAGCAACACCGTCAATCTCCCAGGCCTGGCGCACGAAGATACCAATCTCCTCCAGTTTCTTGAGAGCCATGGTCTCGTAAGCCTCATAGACCAGGTAAAGCGTCCGCTTCCTTTTCGAGTTGTTCCGTACGACACCCTCAAAAATGCAAATCGCCCCGTCTTCACCGCGGAGCATCTGGCGTGCGACCTTCTGCGCGTCGATCGGATCGCGGGTTATTTGGTAGATCTCGCCAGGTCTGTTGATGATCAACGCTTCCGATTGGACTTCGCCGCCGCTCACCGGCGGAAAGATGGCCACCTCGTCACCGTCCCGGATCTGCGCTCGTTGGTCAACATAGTCTTCATTGACTGCCGTCAGCACGACCGGACGATAATCCTTCATTCGAGGATACGTGGCTTCGAGATGCGTCAGCAGATCTCCGATGGTTGCGCCGACCGGCATGTCAACCTGTAATTGCCGGACGCCGACAATATCTTTGAGAGTGGCGAAGAACAGAACTCGGATCCGCATTTTGTTGGATATTAGCACAAGTGCTACACTCGGCCTTCGGATGAAACGGGCGCTACATCTTGTCTTGTTCTCGTCTTTAGCGCTCTCCGCCTGTACCTCCGCCAGGCTGTCTCACGACGAAGCACGAAGGAAAATTCTGGAGATCGCTAGATCCAAACTGGTTCCGGATGCTATCGAGATCCAGCGAATCGTTTCACAGACCGATACGCAGGCGATCGCGGAGGCGAGCGTAACGCTGGCCTTCCAGTTTCGTCGAGACAAACCCGACAGCGAGTGGCGGATCGAAGCCGTGCGGTTGGGTGACCGAGACTGGATCAGTCTCGATGAGCTGCTTGCCTCGGTCAATGAAGGCCGGCGCCGGGCAACGGCTGCAGCATTGGGTAAAATTGCCGGCGCTATCGCAAAATATCGTGACAGTAAGGGGCAATCCGATTGATTACGAACTCACGGGCGGTTCGAGTTTTCGTTTAATCTCCAGAGGTCCCGACGGCCGCCGAGGAACTGACGACGACATTGTCCTCGACAGCAGCCAGCCCACGGCCCCGTGATATAATCCCGCTCATGAAAGCCACGAAAGTCGCGGAAACCAGCCTCCCAACGCCGTTTGGCACGTTCCGAACGTTTGGTTTCGAGTCGGAAGACAAGTCCGAGAATCTTCTGGCGCTCGTCATGGGACGGCCAACTCCCGATGATGTGGTCCTCGTGCGGATTCACTCACAGTGCCTGACGGGCGAAGTGTTCGGGTCCGGGCGTTGTGATTGCGGCGCGCAGCTTAACCTTGCTTTGAGGACTATCGCCGACCATGGAACTGGAATTCTCGTTTATCAACTTCAAGAAGGCCGTGGGATTGGGCTGATGAACAAGCTTCTCGCCTACGAACTCCAAGATTCCGGCCAGGACACGGTGGAAGCCAATCATCAACTGGGTTTCGAAGCCGATCATCGGAATTATGAGCTGTGCGCGGAAGCGTTGCGGTACTTCGGCGTTTCCCGACTTCGCCTGATGTCCAATAACCCGCAAAAGTTCGATGCACTCGAAGCGGCCGGCCTGAAGGTCGTCGAACGCGTTCCGATTGAAATCGCACCTTCCGACGGAACACAAAAGTACCTTCGCACAAAGAAAGCCAAGCTCGGTCACATGTTGTCGAGGGTTTGAGGGCCTACCGTAACCGCCGTGAAATAGAAACACACTCGCGCAGCATATCCGCGCTATCGATCTTCACTTCACATCCCCCCAGGTAGGTTGCGCGAACATTGTGCCGTGAGGCCGAATAAACCATAGCGGCAATCGGATCGTAAACGGGCTGAACAGCGGGATCATTCAGATCAACAACGGCAAAGTCGGCGCGTTTGGCGGGTTCAAGGCTTCCTAGGTAGTCCGCCAAACCCAGGCATTCCGCACCCCCCAAAGTTGCCATTCGGAATACGGTCTCAGCATCCAGAGCGTCCAGGCGTTTCGTGAGGCCACGCTGTTGAAAAATCGCCGAACGCATTTCTTCGAACATATCGACAACATTGTTGCTGGCCACGCTGTCCGTACCGAGCGCGATGCGCAGACCGATCTCCTTCATTTCCGCAATCCGAGCAATCCCATGTGCCAGTTTCGCATTCGATTTCGGGCAATGCGCAACTATCGGACTGCAGCGCTGCGGTGCGACGGCGATTCCTCGCTCACGGAGCCTTTCCGCAAAAGGTCCCGAGCCATGGCGGAGGAGGAGGCCTTCTTCTGTCGATTCGCCCACGTGCGTAGTTAACCGTAGACCTTGACGTTGCGCATAGTCGTTCACGGCCTGATATAGCTTCGCCGACACCGTGTAAGGGGCATGCGGGGAGACGCCGATGCACCGGGTTTCGCTGTCATCATCATGTCGATAAGTTTCGATCTTGTTTTGCAGCCCGGCGAGCGCTTCCTCCATTTGGGCGTCCGCGGGCCCGAAGATCTCCTGGTAGGCGATTCCCCGAAGTCCAAATTCCCGCATTGCTTCCCAACTCGTACCGAGGTCCATGACTTCACCGACGCAGGTTACGCCGGCCCCAAGCATTTCGACGGCGCCAAGGCGTGCGGAGAGCCGTATTTCGTCACGAGTCAGTTGTTGGTATTTGGTACGCGAGAGGCGCGGGATCCAAGTGGCGAATGGAAGATCTTCCAGGAAACCACGGAGGATGGTGAGTTCAAGGTGGGCGTGAGCGTTGACGAAACCAGGGATGATGGCGCAACCGCGGAAGCTGATGCGATGCGAGCCCTCTCCCGCCGCTTCGCGGCTGCCCTCTCCCAGGGGAAGAGGGCCCAGACCCAGAATCCTCCCATTATTCACGGAAAGCCAGCCGTTGCAGATGGGCGGACTCGAAACGGGACAGATCCAGTCGGCCTCGAAGATGGTCATGCGGAGAAGACCTGGGAGCGTACGGTTAAGCGCTCGATCAGATCCTCCTTCACGTAGTAGCCGGGGCCTCCAAGTCCAGAACGCTGCGTGATCTGACCGTCGGCCGAGACTTCGACAGCAGGATGGACGATATCTTCAGCCCAATACCGTTTGCTGGCGGAGACGTCGCCGGGCAGCGAAAAATTCTCGAGGCTCGAGAGAGCCACGTTGTGGAGCCGGCCAACACCGGACTCCAGCATACCGCCGCACCAGACCGGAATGTCGTTGTCACGGCACACATCGTGAACTGCGCGCGCCTCCGTATGGCCGCCGACCCTGCCAAGTTTGAGATTGATAATCTTGCAGGCGCTGATCCTGATCGCCTTTCGGGCGTCTTCCGCGGAGTGAATGGATTCATCAAGACAGATGGGCGTGTTGATCTGTTTCTGAAGTTGGGCGTTCCGCCAACGTGTACGCCGAGTTCGCATCACCCATGAGTGGTACGTTTGGAAAAGCTGCGCGCACCTGGCGAATGACTTCGACGTCCCATCCCGGCTTAATCTTGATTTTGATGCGCCGGTAGCCGGCTTTCACTTCCGTGTCGATCTTCTCCAGCAGTTTGTCGATCGATGGCTGAATTCCAATCGAGACACCACAGTCGATGCTCTCTCGCGTTCCTCCCAGCAATTTCCAAAGCTGAACGCGTTTCAGTTGGGCCTCAAGGTCCCATAGCGCCGTTTCCAACCCGGCCTTTGCCATGTTGTGACCGCGAATGCCAAGAACGAACTGGGCGCAGTCCTTCGCACCCGCGATCTCCTTCCCGACAGCCTTTGGAATAATGAAATCCCTCAGCACGTGCCACGCTGTTTCCGACGTCTCGTGGCTGTAGAACGGCCCTTCGCCCGCCGTGACTTCGCCATATCCGACAGACGTCCCATCCGTAACCTTTACCAGCACGATGCGGCGCTCCTGGGTGACACCAAAGCTGGTCTCAAACGGATTCAGAAGCTGCATTCGCAGCTCGCGCATCTCAATCTGTTTGATAAACACCAGACGCTCCTCGCATGAACAGATACTCGCTCCACTCGTCTTTCCGCTCAAAGCCGGCGACGAAATAGTCCTCCTGGAAGTTTTTCAGAAACTCCTCGCGAACCCGCCGCTGTGCCTCCTTCGCAGAGGCGAGGCTTTGTTGTTTGAGGGCCTGAATATCTCCCGGTACGCACACGCGCCGAATGTCGCCAGTGATCCTGACTCGCGGCTGATCAATCCACCACTCCGCGACCACGCGGTCGCTTTCAAGGCCCTGCTGCAGACGCGACGTAATCTCTCCGTAAAGGTTCACATAATACCGGCGGACGATCGCACCCAACTTTTTGATATTCAGATGGGCATTCTTTGACTCGAGCGGATCATACGTCCATTCGATCAGGCGAAGGCCACGCTGGTGCGCGTGATCCCTTTGCGCTAGCTTGAGCTGAGAACCAATTCCTGAATTCCAATGATCCTTCGTGATCGCCATCATCTGGGAATGCCAGTATGGCATGCCGTTTCGTATGCCCGGTGTCGCATTGATGAACCCCACCAAACGATCGCCGTCAAAGGCTCCCAGGACCAATCCTCCTATGTGGGACTGGGTAACAAACAATGTCACGGGCCTGATATCGATATCCGCCGATCCCCAGGCTTCGCGTTGAAGCAGAACACATCCCTGGAATTCGGCGATCTCGGTAAGCGGCCGGATTGTCATGTGGGAACGTTTTCGGACTTGGCCTTCTGCCAGAGCGCTTCCATCTCGTCAAGGTTGGTTTGCTCGAGAGTTTTCCCTTGCCTTGCCAGTTCCCTTTCCATGTATTGAAATCGCGCTTTGAATTTACGATTGGCGCGCTTCAGAGCCGACTCCGAATCGATTTTGAGAAATCGCGCAATGTTCACAATCACGAAGAGCATGTCACCGATCTCATCTTCGAGGCGTTCACGCCGGCGGTGATCATTGCCTTCAGCAATCACCTCCCGGAGCTCGCGAACTTCCTCTTGAAGTTTCTCGAAAATACCTTCCACATCCGGCCAGTCAAAGCCGACGCGTGCGGCGCGCGAAGAGATCTGATGCGCTTCGTGGATTGCAGGGAGTTTGCTCGGAATGCCCTCCAGCAGCGATCGCTGTTCCGGTGTCCGGTTCTTCAACTTTTGCGCCTTTTCCTGAGCCTTGATCACTTCCCAATTTTTGATCACTTCCTCGGGAGTCGACGCGGATTCTTCACCGAAAACGTGAGGGTGGCGCCTGATGAGTTTGTCCGAGATTTGGCCGATGACTGTATTGATGTCGAAGCGTCCAGCTTCCTTTCCAAGGTGGGCATAGAAGACGACATGAAGCAGCAGGTCGCCCAATTCTTCCGAGAGGCCCTCAAAATCGTTGTTCTCGATGGCCTCAAGGACCTCGTAGACTTCCTCAACCAGCATTGGCTTCAGCGAGTTGAAGTCCTGTTGCTTGTCCCATGGGCATCCATCCGGACCCCGCAGCCTGGCCATGATTTCGACGAGTCGTTCGAATTTTTGCCCCGTCATCTTTTTTTAGCGTCGGGCCCACCGGCCAGCCGCAGTTGGTACACTGCCTTCGGCAGCCTCCTTGAATGGCATTGGCCGGTCCCCCCCGCGTTCATTATAGCGGCTTTCTTGCACGGACAGCAGAAGCCGAATGATTTTGAGCCGCTGCTGTCTCCACAGCCGAGAACGTGTTGCCATACTTCGCGATCTTGGATTTGATTCATATCCTTCCATATTGTTAGAAACATAGAATCAAATCAGGCGGAATTTCCAGCGCTATGCTAAATTCATACGCCGATGAAAGTCCTAACGTCGCTGGCCGATGCGGATCTCTCGCAGCCTTCCGTCGTGAGCGTCGGAAACTTCGATGGTCTTCACCTTGGACATCAGGAAATTTTGAAAAGCGTCGTGAAGCGGGCGGGCGCGCTTGGTTTGCGAGCGGGCGCGCTGACGTTCACGCCGCACCCCGTACGCTTTCTCGCACCCGGCCGGGCGCCAAAGCTGATCAGCACGCTCGATCAAAAGATCCGTCTTATTGAGAGTGCCGGTATCGATTTTCTCTTTCTCGCGCATTTCGATGAAGCCTTTTCGCGGCTGTCACCCGAGGATTTCATCCAGCAATACCTGGTGGGGGGCCTTAAAGCCCGATCGGTTTGCGTCGGAAACAATTTCAATTTCGGCTACCGTGGGAGTGGAACCATCGAGACACTAAGGCAATTCAAGAGCTATTTCGAGATCATCGAAGTACCGCCCATCCGGGTTCGCGGTGTTCTGGCCAGTAGCTCCCGGGTTCGAGAGCTTGCGGCCTCCGGTCTCGTATCCCATGCATGCCGATTACTTGGACGATGGGTTGAGGTCGAGGGCAAGCTGGCGCCCGGGGCCGGCCGCGGGAGATCTTTGACGGTGCCGACACTGAACTTGCAGCCCCAAAACGAACTGATTCCGAAAATAGGCGTGTACGTGACGCGAATCTCACTCGATGGCCAGCCATTTGCGAACAGCATCACAAATGTGGGTGTGCGGCCCACGTTTGGAGAGACCGAGCTCACCATTGAAACATTCGTTTTGAATGATACGGTGCCGGCACGCGTGGAGTCTGCCCGCCTCGATTTCCTCTATCGGTTGAGAGATGAGGTGAAATTCGAATCTCCGGAGGCCTTGCGCCGCCAGATTGGACTGGACATCAAGCGCGCCGAGAAATTCTTTCGTTTGCTGAGAAAGTCCTCTTCCTCTGGGAGCAGCAATGCAGAATGTCATTCAGATTGACATCTACTCCCGGCCCGCCTGTCATCTTTGCGATGAAGCCAAGGCCGTGCTCGAGCGCGTCCGCCAGCGCTATGCGTTTGCACTGCGCGTGATCAACATCGAGGAGGACGCGGCGCTGGAAGCGGCGTATGGCACGCAGATTCCTGTCGTCTTCATAAACGGAAACATGGCTTTCAAATACCACGTGAACGAGGCCGAACTTGAAAGGAAGATGAAGAGGCTGTGGAAAACGTAGACGTTTTGACGATTGCGGCGCATTCGGACGATATCGAACTCACTTGCGCAGGCACGCTAATCAAGATGATCGACAAAGGATACTCGGTAGGCATCCTCGACCTGACTCAAGGGGAGATGGGAACTCGCGGGACGCCCGAGATCCGGGCGAAGGAAGCGGAGGCGGCTCGCGCCATGATCGGCGCCAGATTCCGGGTGCGAATGAACCTCGGGGACTCGCGTCTGACGGCGTCGGTCGAAAATCGGACCGCCCGGCCTCGACCCTTGGATACGAGGCCTGTTACGCGGCAGGCCTCAAACAATTAGCTGCCAAAGGAAAACCCCACCGTCCCAAGAAGATCCTATACGCGTCGATGTACTGGGATGTGCGGCCGTCATTTCTAGTCGATATCACTCCATACTTCGGCCGGAAGCTGGAGGCGGTGAACTGTTTTGCCTCGCAATTCTCGGGCGATCTTCGTGATATTACGGAGCTTTATCCCGCCTGGGGCAAACTGATCGACCGGATCACGACCCAGTGCAAGTATTTTGGACACCTGATGGGAGTGGAATACGCCGAACCTTTCGTCGTAAAGGAGGTCATGGCGGTAGAGGATATCGTGAATATGCCGGTCGTCTCGGTTTGAATGGGCTTTGAAGTGCAATGTAAAAAGACGCTACATGGTTCAGCGAAACTGCTTCCAAAACGTTGTTTGGGCGTCAAATGACTTGACACGTTGGGGGGTCGTCTTTACGATGAACCTACTTAAGTTTCGGAGAACACCAATGATTTACAAGGTCGCCCGAACCTGGATCTCGCTTTTGCTGGTAGCCCTGCTCGCCTTCCCTGCCTCCGCACTGGCGCAAGATAAGAACAACGATGCCGACGGCAAGAGCCAGGATGAGAGCAAGAAGAAAAGCAAGAAGAAGAACTCCGATGTGGAGAACATCGGAACCCGCAACATCAACAAAGGAAGCATCAATTTCATTTCCCTCGAGAAAGAAATTGTCATAGGTCGCCAACTGGCCAACGAGATTGAGCGGCAGGTCAAGCTCGTCGAGGATCCGACCATCAACGAATATGTGAACCGGGTCGGCCAGAACCTTGTTCGAAATTCGGACGCGAAAGTTCCCTTCACGATCAAGGTCGTTGAGTCCGACGAGATCAACGCCTTCGCTCTCCCGGGCGGGTTTTTCTACGTCAATAGCGGTCTGATTCTCGCCGCAGACGACGAATCCGAGCTTGCTGGCGTCATGGCCCATGAGATCGCCCACGTGGCCGCCCGTCATGGAACGGAAAACGCATCGAAGGGTCAGCTCGTCAACATTGCATCGCTTCCCCTGATTTTCCTGGGTGGCGTTGGGGGCTTTGCTATTCGCCAGGCTGCAGGATTCCTGATTCCAATGCAGTTTCTCCAATTCTCGCGTAAGGCCGAAGCCGAAGCGGATTACCTTGGCGTCCAGTATCTGTACAAAACCGGATACGATCCCGGCGCCGCTGTAAGTTTCTTCGAAAAGCTCCAGGCGAGAGAGAACGCCAAGCCCGGAAGCGTTTCCAAGATGTTTAGCACACACCCCCCTACGGGTGATCGCATCGAAATGACGAAGAAGAACATCGAAGCGGTTCTGCCTGACAAAGAACAATACGTCGTCACCACTTCGGAGTTCCAGCAGGTCAAGAATCTTCTGGCGCAGATCGAGAATCGGCGCCCTTCAACAGAAGACAGCAACAAACCGAGCTTGAAGCGGAAGACCAGCACACGCCCCAACGTTGACGACGATGACAACAAAGGTTCCAGCAAGACGAAGGGTGAAGAAACCAAACCCGATGACCGCCAACCTGATCCCGACGAACGCCCCAAGCTCAAACGTCGCGACGGCGGTCAATAGGTAACTTCTCTTAGAAACCAATCGGGGCGGTTCCCAACCGCCCCGATTTTTGTCGGCTC